>NZ_JBSVWS010000067.1:0-27888 GCF_054071155.1 Pseudomonas sp. SDO5532_S415
TCCCACATTGGATCAGCGTACACCGGCCCCTTGTGGGAGCGAGCCTGCTCGCGAAGGGGCTAGTGAGGAAGTTACTCCTCGTCGCTGTCACCCATCCGCCAGTAGCCCACCGCTTTGACGAATTGATCATCAAGGCCATGTTCATCCAGCAACACCCGACGAATCTGCCGCGATACCTTGCTCTCGGTCGCGACCCAGGCATACAGGCTGCCGGTCGGAACCTTGACCTGGCGCACGGTGGTCAGCAAATGATCCTTGCCGCCTTCGCGCAGCACCCAGATCACATTGACCTGGGCAGCGCTCTCCAGCGCTTGTTGTTCCTTGCCGTTCTCCACTTCGACAATCACCAGCGCGCGCCGATTGGCCGCCAGGCCTTCCAGGCGGCGGGCGATGGCGGGCAGGGCGGTTTCGTCGCCGATCAGCAGGTAGCTGTCGAAAATGTCCGGCACGATCATCGAACCCCGTGGCCCGCCGATGTGCAGGAACTGGCCGGGTCTGGCCTGTTCGGCCCAGGTCGAGGCCGGGCCGTCGCCATGGAGCACGAAGTCGATGTCCAGCTCCCGTTTTTCCAGGTCGTAGCGGCGCGGGGTGTAGTCGCGCATGGGCGGCATTGCCCCGTCATTCTTGCCGGCGCCCAGCACCAGGTTCTCCAGCGCGGCAGCCTGTTCGGCGTTCTGCGGGAACAGCAGCTTGACGTGATCATCCGTGCCCAGACTGACGAAGCCCGCAAGCTCCGGCCCACCCAGGGTGATCCGACGCATGCGCGGGGTCAGATCGACTACACGCAGGACTTGCAGGCGACGTCGTTTGATTTCATGCATCACACGGTGAATGGTTTGGGTCGGGTCGATGATCTCGGTCATTCGGCGCTCTCCTTTACAGGCGTCACGGCGGGGCCGTCGACGATGGCTTTGGCGGTGTTGTTGAGCAGGTCGCGTACCCGCAGGATTTCTTCCGGGCTCCAGCGACCGTGGTGCATTTGCAAGGCATGGCGCAGGTTATGCACCGCTTCATGGATCTCCGGCGGGCGGTCATGGCCGCGCAATGAGCGCTTGCTGACTTCGATGCGCATGCGCACGCCATCCAGCGCGATCGCCTGCTCAATCAACGAATGCCGTCCGGCGTCGGTCACGCTGTAGCGTTTTTTCCCGCCCTCTGTATCGCCCAGGATCATTTCGCTTTCTTCCAGAAACGTCAGGGTCGGATAGATCACGCCGGGGCTGGGGCTGTACGCGCCATCGAACATGCCTTCGATCTGTCGGATCAGGTCGTAGCCATGGCAGGGCTGCTCGGCGATCAGCGCCAGCAGCAGTAATTTCAGATCGCCGGGAGCGAATACTCGCGGGCCTCGACCGCCGCGTTCACGGCCGTGGCGTTTCTCGAAGCCGTCGCGGCTGTCGCCGTGCTCGCGGTGGGGGGAATGATGGTCTCTCATTAGCTGCGTTCTCTCGTCGTATTTAGATACAACGTAAGATATATCTTTAGTGCAAGGCAAGGCTTTTGTTGAGAATGAATTACATCTGGCGACGAATGGCGCTCGGCAGGGCGACGAAATTCCTGAATCAGGCAATGCATTCCATTTTTTATTTTTCGACTCGATCGCAAACTTGAAAGTTAAAGCCATCACTCTATTTAATTGGAGCTAATATTCTAAAGAAGGCTCATGTTCCCGTATTCAGTCGTCGAGATTGCTGTATGGTTTTTAACTGAAAACTGTATGTAAGGTAGAACTTACAGCTGCTGTTTTGTTTTTCTATTATTCATTCTTTTTTCTTTCCGCTTGCGAAGTAGTTGAACTACGCGATCGTCGGAAGTTGCCTGCTTACTTTCCAGGTCGAACAGTCGATCATGCCCCGGCGTTGAAAGTCCAAACCAACACAACCTTTGGGTAGGCGTTGTTTGAACTTTCAATGAACCGATCCTTTAAAGAAAACAGGTACTGAACGATGTTCAAGAAAATTGCAATCGCTGCCCCACTGGCTGTTCTGGCTTTGAGCTCCTCCGTGGCATTTGCCGCCGGTGAAGCCCGTCACTCCATCAGCCTGGTCGCCCATGTACCGACCAATGGTTTCTATGTGGTGCCGACTGACGCCGACCTGGTCAACAAGGATCAGGACATGAGCTTCAGCCCGATCACCGGCACCATGAAACCGGTTGTAGGCTTCTTCGACGTGCGCAACACCAACGGTTCGGTTCATGGCTATCTGGAAGGTGTGCCGAAGCTGGTCGGCGGCGCGAGCATCATCGATCTTAAAGTCGAGTTCAACAACAAGGTACTGACCCAGACCCCGCAAATGGTCGTGGGTGAAGCCGAGTCCGATGTGAACTACCGTGCACCGCTGCGCATCACCGCCGCTGGCACCGACTTCACCCCGGGCGATTACACCGGCGCAGTCACCATGATGTTCGACGCTGTTCCTCCTGTCGGCGCCGCGCTCTAACCCGTGAAGTAACAAAAGCCGGCTGACTGACAGCAAATGTCTGTCAGCCGGACTTTTTCCGTTCGCAATCAGAGTCCGTGTTCATGTTCCCGATGACCCCCATCGCGGCTGCGCTTGCGTTGCTGTTTTGTGCTGGCGCAGTAGCGGCTCCCGAACCTGCGGGTACGACGCCGCGCAGTTTGCTCGCGCAGGCCAAAGGCCTGCCAAATGACTTTGAAGAGCACTTTTTTGATGTCCCTCTGGCTGTTCGGGTCGAACTCGACCAACAGCCGTTGGGCGAAGCGATGATCGTGTTGTCCCGCGATGACCGCCTCACCCTGCTCGAATTCACCGACACCAGTGAAAACCGTTTCGGCGCCGCCGAGCGGGAAAAATGGGCGAGCTATCTCAAGCCCGGCGTAGCGCTGGGACCGTGCGCCAGCCAATGCCCGGAACAAATGCTGGCCGTGCACTACAACCTGGAAAACTCCCTGGTCTCCATCCTTACCGAGAACGCCGAACGCGACACCGAAGCCAAGCGTTATTACGAGCAGCCTGAAAACGGCAGCACCGGTCTGATCATGCGTAATCAGCTCAACCTCAACGGTGGCCAGGAACAGGATCTGGGTGGACGCTTCGGCCTCGAGGCCACCAGCAGCCTCGGTAACTGGACCCAGACCTTCAATACGCAACTGGCCCGTCTCGGCGGCCCGGACGACAAGCTCTATCACGCGGTGTACGAGCTGCATACCCAACGCGAACTGCAAGGCAGTTTTCTGCGGCTGGGCTATTTCACCCCCACGTCAGAAGGCCTGACCCGGCAGCCCCGCTCGTTCGGCACCAGCCCCGACACCGCCGTGGGCGTGATGTACGGCAGTTCCGACAGTCTGGCGATCGACTTGCAGAACCCCAGCGTCTATCCGATCTATGTCACCGCCAACCGCCAGGCCTCGGTGGAAATCTATCGCGACGGTTTGCTGATCAACACCCAGTCGGTGCCCGCCGGCTTGCAGACCCTCGATACCCGGCCCTTGCCCGGAGGCATTTATGAAGTGGAAGTGCGCCTGATCGAGGACGGCCAGGTCACCTCGACCACCCAGGAACTGGTCTACAAACCCAATAACTGGCGCAACCCCGACGAGCGCTGGCGCTATAACCTGTTCGCCGGCCAGGAAACCAAACTGCTGAGCAACTGGGACAAACAGGCCAGCGGTGACGCCACGGCAGGTGCTTCGCTCAACTACTTGCTGCACCCACGGGTGATTCTCGGGCTGTCGGCGCGCCAGGTTCGGGAAAAGCTGCAATACGGCACCTCCATCGACTGGACCCTGGCCAACAGCACCAGTATGTACGCCAACTTCTACCAGACCGAAGACCACGGCACCGGACTCGACCTGCAAGGCCTCTATAACTATGGCGCCGGCAGCCTGGTGATCAGTCACAACCGCAGCTGGCTGGACACCACCAACACCTACGACACCCTGCCGGACGGCACGCGCATTCGTCAGCGCAACGTGTTCACCGGGCAGACCAGCAATTCCTCACTGGCGCTGAATCACCGCGTCAGCCGTAACAGTTCGATCAACGCCCGGGTTGCCCACAGTGAAGGTAACGTCGAAGGCGTTGGCGTCGACCTGGGCTGGACCCAGCGCACCACGGTACTGGGCAGTGACGCCAATTGGCGGTTGTCGGTGTTCGACCGGCCCGGTAGCTATAGCAGCGGCGATGCGCGCAACCGTGGCGTGGACCTGAGCCTCAACGTGGCGCTCGGCGGCCCCGGTCAGCAGATCTCCGGCAGCATCGGCACACGGACCGCACGGGACGGCAGCCGCGACAACAACGCCTCGCTGGGTTACCGCAAAACCCTTGAGGATCACGTGCTGCAAAGCGTGGCGGCGACCATGATCACCGACACCTACGGGATCGGCTTGAACGGCCAGGCGTATTTCGGCACCGATAGCGTCAATGGCGATGGTTTCGTTCAGCGCTCGTCCTACAACGGCAATTACACCGGCGGCCTGAACCTCGACAGCACCGTGGCCATCGGCGGGCAACAGATCGTGATGACCAGCCAGCATCAGGGGCGAGGGGCGGGCATGATCGTCGATGTCGAGTCCGACATCGACGGCATCGCCCTGCGCGCCGACGACTTGAGCGGGGGCAGCGCGGCCTTGCGACCGGGTCGCAACTTCATCCCTCTGACCGCCTACAAAAACAGTTCGGTCAGCTTCGACTTCGAAGGCAACGACGTGCCGGCGGCGGCCATCGAACCGCCGCGCACCCGCTATCACATGAACAAGGGCGGCGTGGAGTACAGGAAGGTGCGGGTGATGAAAACCCTGACCGTGCTCGGCCGTCTGCTCGACCCGCAAGGGCGACCGCTCAAGGGGCACCACGTCATCAATCACGCCAGCCGCGGGGTGAGTGAAGTGGACGGGTTCTTCTCCATGGAAATGAACGCGGGTTCACCGACGCTGGAAGTTCGCTACGCCGATCAGCTGCTGTGCCAGTTCCGCCTCGATCCCGAACAGGAACGGGTGGAAAACAACGTGCTGATGATCGGGGATTTGCGTTGCAGCCCGGACACCCTGGCTGACGCGACCATCACTCAGGAGAAGGCAGGTTGATGAAGCATTTATCTTCAACTATTGAACGTACTGTCTCGACCGGGCGGCCACGAAGGCTTGGACAATGGCTTGCGTTGCTGCTGGCGATCACGGCGATGCCGGCGCAGGCGGTCACTCAGGAAATCACGGCGGTGTTCAGGCCTGATCCGGCCAATCCTAGCAACAATAAATTCATCAACACCACCCCGGTCAGTGGTTATTGCGCGGAACACCCCGGTGAATGCCAAGCCCAGGGAATATTCAGCATCAGGCTGCCCATCAACTTTCATTCAGCCTTTCCGATCGTGCCCCATGTTAATGAACGCAAAGGCGCGATGTTCAAGGTGCCGGCAAGCTGGACGCCGATCACTGTCACCAATGCTGAAACCGGGCAAGCGGAAAGGGTCGAGATACGGATTTCCGGTATCGGCACCCAATACGTGCTGAGCGATACCGCGCGGAACCTGACGGGAGCGCCTAGTGTTTTGGAGGGCCACGAATGGTTGTGGCTCGGGCTGAGTTGGATGTACGCGCCACCGCCTTGTCAACACAGCGGGGTAGGGTTTTACGGCGAAAAGACCTACCAATTCTTCTGGAAAACCCCGGTCGAGGGGGTGTGCAGAAAACGAGTGTCGATTACGATTCCGGGCTTCTCCTACCGCACGTTGGACTTTGCCTATGAACTGCGCACGCCCAACCCTTTGGGAATGCCCGGCGGGCGGTATACCGGCGATTTACCGTTCCGCATTGGCCCGGGCGGCGCTTTCGACATGGGCGATGCCATGATTCCGGATGATTCGGCGCTGATTCTCAGTTTCGTACTGGATGTGCAACACATTCTTAAAGTCGATCTCCCTCCGGGTGGCAATCAGATTGCCTTGCAGCCCGAAGGCGGATGGCAGCGATGGCTGAGCTCGGGGCGCGTGCCGGAGCGATTGTTTCGCGACCAGACCTTCCACATATCAGCGAGTTCCAGGTTCAAGATGTATCTGGAGTGCGGCTCCGGTACTGTAAATGCGTGCGGATTATGGAATGAAGGAATCAACTACGGCACGCCATTGAATATCAGCGTGACCCTGCCTAATGGTTTGACCGACACCAACGGACGTCCAGTCAGGCGTCAGGAGCTGTTCCCGACGGAAGCGAGGGCCGTCATTTTTCAACCTGGAGCCTATGTGGAAAACAAGCCTGGAATTCTGCATTTCGAAATCGACAAGGCCAACACCGAGCGAATACTCAAGGCTGATCGTGGAAACAGGTACGCCGGTACGGTCGTGGTTATTTGGGATTCGGAAATCTGATCGGGTCCCCGTTTGAGTCAATGTATTTAAGTTGAGGTTTAGCTGATGAAGCGATTAATTGCACTGTTGGCGGCATGTTTGATTTTTCAAAGTGCGCAAGCCGGTCCGAATATCAATATCGGCGTGGTGTATGACTATTTGGCCGGCGATAAAAGTACCTATTTGAAACGCGTGTACAACAGCGGGGACAGCACGGCATTCGTCAAGATCAATGTGCTGGAAATCATTTACAACGCTGACGGCACCTCTTCCGAAGTGCCGGTCAAAGTGCAAGCCGATGCCAGTGCCCGGGACGGTCTGATGGCCAGCCCGGCCCGTTTGATCATTCCGGCCCAGGGCATGCAGGGCACCCGCTTGCTGTTTATGGGCGAGCGCGACAAGGAGCGTTATTTCCGCGTGCGTTTCGTGCCGGTAGTGCCGGAAAAGGAAGACGAGTTCGCGGTGTCCAGTGAAGAGCGCGAAGACTATAAAAAGACCCTGACCGCGGGCGTCAACGTGATGGCCGGTTTCGGCACGATTTTCTTCGTGCGGCCCAAGGATGCGCGATTCAACAGTGTCATCGACGACCGTGCAGGCCGTTACATCGTGCGCAACAACGGCAACACGGTGGTGGTGATCGATGAGTTCAAAAGTTGTTCAAAGACCGTGGAGACCGACTGCGAGCCGACCACCAAACATCACGTCATGGCGGGCAAGTCGTTTGAATTCGAGAAGAAGGCCGGGCGCGAGTACCGGTTCATCCTGGTGGAGGGCGACACGAAAAAGAACTTGCGCGTTGCCGGTTGAGCGTCAACCCACGCACCTCTCCATCGCTGTTTTCTCTTGCATGTAACAGGTATTGGAAAATGATCAGACAATGGATCGCTCTGACATCGGCCAGTGGACTGGCGTTGATGAGCGCCTGGGCATTCGCCGCGCGCGAAGAAATCGAGTTCTTCGTTTCGGTGGATATTCCCACCCAGGGTTTTTATGTCATCCCCAGTGATCCCAACTGGATCCACCGGGAGCAAGTACTGCCGTGGGACGTGAACACCAGAAAGCTGGGCGGGTTACGCAGGACGTTCGACGTCAAACATGACAGCAGTGCCATTGAGGCGCGCCTGGAAAGTTACCCTCATCTGACCAATGGGAGAGACTCCCGAGAGAACATCAATCTACTGGTCAGTTTCAATGGCAAGGAACTCAGCCATCACCCCGTTCCTCAGCAAGTTGTTTCTGCAGAAGAGGCAAGGGGTGGCGCTCGGGTGATGCTGGAAATCAAGCCCCGGGACGATAGCCGATATTCTCCAGGGGATTACTACGGCAACGTGAATATCATCTTCAACGCCGCGGCCCCGGCGGGGTAACAGGAATGACCATAGCGCAGTAAACAAAGTCTTGAGTGCAAGGATGTGACAATGATTCCAGGGTTTCGGAAATTGAATAAGGTCAGTAAAGGATGCGTCTTCGTTTATGTGTTCGGTGGAATATTCTCTTTGTCAGCGCAGGCGATAACCCAGGAGATCCGCGCCAGTTTTGTTCCTGATCCTGCCAATCCGCAAAACAATAAGTTCATCGATAAGACCCCGCAGAGCGGTTACTGCGCCACTTACGTGAATGATTGCAAGCCCTACAACCTGTCCGGTCTGCGACTTCCCCTGCGCTTTGCGGCCAGCCATGCCATTGAGCCCGGCACCCCCGAGCGCGCCGGGGCTACGCTCAAGGCGCCGGCGCAGTGGCGTAGTTTGAGCGTTTCAAACGTCGTGACGGGCGAAGCGCACACGGTGCAAGTAAGGATCGGCGGCATCGGTTCCCAATATGTCCTGAGTGACACCGCGGTCAATTTGACCGGGGCATCCTCTGATCAGGAAGGGCACACACTGCTGTGGGGCAGCAGCACATGGGGAGCCGCACCCAGACCCTGTCAGAACGCGGCGATGTCGAGCTATGGCCCCGACAGTTTCACGTTCTTCTGGAGGACACCGGTCGAGTCAGCCTGCAGCAAACAGGCCGCGTTTCTGATCCCGTGGATGTCTTACGATTATCTGGACCTGGGCTATGAACTGCGTACTCCCAACCCGCTGGGCATGTCGACGGGAATTTACACCGGCGAGTTGAGGTATGCCGTCGGGCCGGGCGGCGATTTCGACATGGGCGACAACATCCTGCCGGACAATTCCAGCCTGACCTTCAGGTTCGTTCTGGATGTGCAGCACATGCTCAAGGTCGACCTTCCGCCCGGGGGCAATAAAATCGAATTGGTCCCGCAGGGGGGCTGGCAAGCCTGGCTGCAGGAAGGGCGCCGGCCTGCCCGATTGTTCCGGGATCAGACCTTCAACATTTCAACGTCTTCGAAATTCAAGATGTTCTTTCAGTGCGAGCATGGGGGAATCGGTGCCTGCGCGTTGCGCGATACCGACAGCGGTTCGACGTTTCCCCAGGTCTACATGAGCGTCAGCCTGCCCCACGGCATCACCGATAACGTCGGCCAACCGGTCAAGCGCAGGCCTCTGACGGACAGCCCGCAGGGTACGGTATTTCAACCGGGGCATTTCCTGGATCGAGAGCCGGGGACTCTTCATTTCGAAGTTCCGGCGTTCTACCTTGAACAGATGCTCCAGCCCGGCCAGGCGAAGCGCTATGCCGGCAACGTCACCGTGATCTGGGACTCGGAAGTCTGAACTCAATTGAAACCGCCCGGCGGCTGCCGGGCGGTTTGCATCTCAAGTCAGAAGTCTTTTTACACGTCGTACTTTTGCAATAGCGTGCGTGTCAGGCTTCGGCTCAGATCCAGCCTTCGTCCAGCCAGTTCCACGATCTCCCGTGAATAGTCCTCGTCGCTCATGGACATGAGGGCGTGTCGATCCTCCAGACTGTTCAGTTCCCGCTCGTAGAACCGATCGTTGTACTCGAGTGCGGAGGCAAAACTCTCTCGCAGGTACTTTTCCCAGAACGGCTGTTCAAGCATGCCATCGATCAGTCCGTTACCCTTTTCCTGGGTGATGACGGTGATGTAAGCCTCATCGATGGCCTTATCGCTGACATCGGCTATGCCGCGGTACAGCATGTGATCGGACTGCCAGGGCAGTTCGAGACGGGGTGCCAGTGCGGTCTGATATGCCACATAAATCTCGACTTCCTCCGCTCTGCTTGCACGGGAGAGCGAGTCCTTGCGGGCGATTTCGTTGACCCGTTCAAGCCGGGCGGCACCCTTGGCCAGGGTCACCAGCTTGCGTTCGATTTCGGCGGCTGAAGTCGAGTAGTCATAGGCTTGGGTAACCAGTGCCTGCACCCCCATGATATTGAAGACTTCGGCGCTGGCATCGGCGCAACTGGTCGGTTCAGCGGCAAGGTCGAACAACTGCTCGCGCAATTGGCTATCGAGTTCCATGGCATCGATCAGGTCCCAGACGCGACGGGTCAGTTGCTCTCGCGTTGGTCCCCCCGTCCGGTAGTCGGCAGACTCGGTCAGGTTGTCGATGATCTGGAAAAAGCCTCCGGAGTTCGGCTCGTTGATCAGGTTGTCCCAGGCTTCTTCTCGATATGCCCCCAAATCCTCGACGTTATTACCCCACAGCCAGGACTCGTCCGACAACAGCCATTTGGCGCGCGCATTGGCGGCGAGGGGCGCATAGCTGTTCTGTCGTGGCAGGCCCGCCGCTTCACGGTATTTGTACAGGGTCTCACGGTCGGCCAGACGCAGCTGGTCGGGGTTGATCCGCGCGCGAGCGATCAACCACGCTTCTTCCGATTTCACAACGGCGTCGGGGACGGTATCGATTGCGGTGCCACGCAGGTCGAGGAAAAAACCGCGAGGTCGGTGGTTTTTCAACAATCCTTCAGGCCATTCCTTGAGGCCGGTATGGGCCAGGTTGAGGATTGTCAGACGGGGCATGCGATCGACGTTCGGCGCCTGACCCAGCCGCGGGTTGTGATCGAGTTGCAGGGTCTGCAGGCGGGTCAGAGCCCGTATGTGCGTGACCGAAACGTCGTTCAGTGTGATGTCGTTGCCGCTCAGGCGCAGGGTTTCGAGGTTCTTCATTTGAGAGATCGAATCCGGAACATCTTTCAGTGAACAGTTTCGCGCGCTGAACTGGCGAAGCTGCGCAAAATCCTTCAAAAGCGCACGAGGGGCTGGCGGCAGGATCGTATTGTCCAGGTTCAACGTGGTGATCTGTTTCAGATAGGGTGCCATTTCCTCCGGCAGGTCGATCCATCCGTTACGCAGGTTTATCGGCCGGTTTTCGCTGGACAGATCCAGCGTATAACCACCGTCGTGGCGAATGCCCGGTTCGTCGAATGAACGGGGTGTCCGACGGAAGCATTCCATCAGGCGCTCCCTGACAACCCTGATCTCTCGAGGGGGCAGTTGACCCTCGGAGAGATTACCGAAGCTACCCTCCCAGTTGTTGAGCATTCTGCGAAGTGTTTCCAATTCGTTAGCCAGTCTGCTCACAATCTTCAAGCGTTCGCTTTCGGAAGGGGGCAGGGAGTTGATGAAGTTGATGCGCTCCCGTTTACTGAGCGTCGGATAGAGCGCCTGAACGCGGCCCTCGAGAGTCTCGGGAGTCTCGGGAGTCACGAGAGATCTTATCCAATTGATTCCGTGCAACATGTACACCGTTTCTTGCGTGGGCACTGGACGGATCGACGGCTTCAACAGCCAGTCACGGCGTTTCTGCGCCGCTTCGGTCCGTTCGATCAGCCATTTCCTCAATGCCTGCCCCTGACCGGGGACATAACCCGGTTCGCCGCCGGCTTGCTCGGGAATGATCCGCAGCAGCGACTCATACAGATCGAGGGTCCCGAAGAGCAGTCGATGGCTGCCGTCGTGGATGTCATAACGGTCATTTTCGTTGCGTAAAAGAATCCGTACGTTCGCCGCATCCGCAGGGCCGACACTGCAACGCAGCGGACCTTCGAATGTGCCGTCGCGTATGTCGACGCGCAGGTCGTTGTAACCGTCGCTTTGTGCAAACAGTGCATTCAGGGCCAGCCTTTCGGTGTCAGGCGACAGGCGTTCATTGTGGTGCAAACCCTCGCAGGCCCGGACGGCCAGGGTTTCGAACTCGTACTCACGCGTGCGGGTCTTGAGGCTCAGGGGCAGGGGGTGCTGTTGGTCAAGCGCTTCGAGTTCACGTTTGGCGGCCTGTGCAACCAGGCGCTCGGCAATGGCGGTGGGCAGCGCCGGATACTGACTTTGCAAATGTTGAACTCGCGGATCATCGCTGGCCTCACGAAGTCGATAGGTGTACTCCGAGATGTCGGTGCTGCGTCCTTTAACCTGTTCATCCAGTCGATCGCGCAAGGCTTGCAGCTGTTGCGTCTTTGGCACTTTTGCTTCAAGCAGCTGCTCAAGTTGTGCCTCATCCAGAAATGCGATCAGCCGTTCTGGCAGTTGGCCGGCCATCACCTCACCGAGACTGATCGTCAGCGTATGTTCCGGATTCGCATCCGCATGGCCATAGATGCGGACCGGGCCACGCAGGTCGGAGTGTTGGTACACCCTCAACGCACAGTCGGACGGCCAACCGGGCAATTCGGTGACCAGCTGTTCGAACCAGTAGGACGACGGGTCCAGAGGTCTGCCCATGCGAATGTCGGCGCTGGCGGCCTGGACGTCATTGAATGCCCGCTGGCGTTTGAGGGTGTCGTCCAGTAGCAATGGCGGCTCGGTGTTCCTGATATGCATGTAGCGCAGCGAATCTTCGTCCGTGCCGCTGATCTGGCGGATGACTTCGAGTTGTTCCGCACTGAGGCCGTCGGTGGCATGGCCGATCCGGCGCATCAGGGTCGCACTGTCCCATTCTTGCGGATTTTCTCCTTCATGGACCCAGGCGCCACGGCCGTTATGTTTGAGTTTCGGCGCATAGGCGTCAGTTCGGGTGGGGTGCTGGATTCGGTGTTGGCCCAGCTCCGGATCGTGGCGGATTTCGTAATGTTGTCCGTCGAGCGGCAGTATTTTTTTACCCGCATGCTCATGCAGCCCCAACGCATCGGGTGTCGAATGGTCAGGCAATTGCAGGTGTTTTTGCGCATAAGGCGCGAGGTCGGGGTGCCACAGCGTCGGTTTGCCATCGGGCAGCGTGACGGGCTTGAGGCCTTCGACAAACGGAGAGAGCTTGAGACGAAACTCGTTGCCAATGGCAGCACCCGCACCAAACGCAGCCAGCTGGATAACGTCGGTCACAACACCCACCACATGTTCAGCCAGTTCGGTCCATTGCCCCTCGGCCAGGTCCACGATGCCTTCGACCACTTCGGTGGTCAGTTGATAAGCGGTGTAGGCCAGCATCAACTCACCCAATCCCGGCACGAAGGGGGTGAGCACCAACAGGGCCGCATTGAAAATGTCCGAGAGCATTTTCTTGAAGTTGTCCCACCAGGCCCAGCGTTCGTCGTCGTCAGCCTTGGCGGTCGACACGGCGATTTCCCGCGCGTCGTTGATGATCTTGTTGACTTTGCTTTGGTACAGATGCTGCCAGAGGTCTTTGTCGATGGGCGACACCCGGAATTCCAGGTTCGGCTTGTCCACGGGGGTTGCCCGCCATGAGGGGCCGGGATCGAGATGATCCTTTTCATGCCATTGCACCACGCTCAGGCGCCGTTCCAGATCGGCGAAAAAATGCCCGCGTTGTTGCTGATCGATGAACTGGCTGAAGAACTGCCGATAGGTGCTTCGGGACGACGGGAGGGTTTTGTTCTCCCGCAGTTGCCGCGTCAGTTCCTTAACAAACTCAAGCCCCGAGGCATATTCTTTCAGCGGATGCTCGGGGTCGTGAGGTACATAGGCAATGAGCCTGTCGGTGCCTTGGCTTTGTTCCTTGACGGCGGCGAACAGCACGATACCGGTCAGAGAGGCATCCAACAGCGAGAGTTCGGAGCACTGCATGACCTTGCCGCCGAGTGTGAGGCCCGTTTGCCCGTCGATCATTCCACGTACGACCTCGAAGGCGTTGATGCTGATGTCCTTTTTCATCAGGGCCATGTGCGCGGCGGCGTTCAGTGCGGCTTTCTGGCTGCTGGTTACTTTTTGTTCGAGCGCGGCTTGCAAAACCGCTTCATGAGACAGCAAGTATTTCTGCAGGTATTGGCTGTATCGAGTCCCGATGTCCAACTCCCTGCACAGTTGTTTGAATTGATCGATCGACATCCTGGTCTTGAGGGGTTTGACATCGAAGTGCCCGTTTGCATCGGGCTTGCTGATGTAATCCGAATCGGCGGTAAAGGTTTCGGACGCTGCAAAATTGTGCAGTGCCGCATCCAGCAAGGACACCGTTCGACTGGAATAGCCCGGTTGTATGTCAATGACATACCAAGGCGTTTTTTTCGGGAAGTAAAGACGCAAGTAAGTGGACCGTACATCCACGTCGATTTTATGTGTTTCTTTAAGCCTGGCTTTTAGTAAGGGTTCAGCGAAAGCATAAATATCCAGTACCTTTCCGAACGTCTGATCTGCCTGGTTTTGTGCTTCCCAGGCTTGCAGGTTGGCGGTTTTCAGTGAGTCGTGGCCGGCGGCGCCATACCAGTTCTGGACTGCCAGAGGTGTTGTATTCAGTACTCGCGCACGATCCGGGGAAGCTTTTTTGAATTGAGGGCTGATGGCGCTTTTGATGCGTTCGTAATGACGTCCTTTATTTGTTTCCGCAACAGAAGGGATTATGGGGTTCAAGTTTGGCATCGTTATTTATCTGGCGTAGTTGAAAGATAAATAGCGTATCGCCCGGGGCTTAAATAAAAAGCCGGAATTGTTCGTGGGTTATTTCATGTTTATTAGGCGGGGTGTTTTTGATTTTGAATATAAGCGATAAATAATTATGGCCCACAAACGGCCAGATAACGCTATGGCGCTGCCCTGTCGGGCAGCACCCTCAGCGTCGCACCATTTCAATCGGCAGGCACTGCGTATGAGTACCCGGTTGCAAGTAGGGGTTGAGAATCGGTGCCATGCCCTTGAGCACTTGCACGGGCAGTGCGGAAGTGAAGGTGAAACTCTCGGCGCTGCGCCCTGGTACGAAGGCGGTGAGGGTGCCGAAGTGGGTATCGCCGATGTAGAACACGAAAGTTGCCGTGCGGTTGATCGACTTCGAACTCAGAATGCGCCCGCCGGAACCGATCGCTTCGATGCGGTTATCGCCGGTGCCGGTCTTGCCGCCCATGGCCAGGGTTTTGCCATCTGGCGTAATGAAAGTCCCGGCCACCCGCCTGGCGGTACCGGCATCCACCACCTGGGAAAGGGCCTCGCGCAAGGCCGTGGCGACCTCGGACGGCATCACCCGTTTGCCCACATCCGGGTCATTGATCAGCTTGGTTTCATACGGCGTGTTCGCCGCGAAGTGCAGGCTGTCGATACGCAGCGTCGGCATGCGCACGCCGTCGTTGAGAATGGTGCCGATCAATTCGGCCAGGGCGGCGGGACGGTCGCCTGAGCTGCCGATGGCGGTGGCCAGCGATGGCACCAGATGGTCGAACGGGTAGCCGACTTTCTGCCAGCGCTGATGAATGTCGAGGAACGCCTCGATCTCCAGCATGGTGCGGATACGGTTGTCGCGGGCGCCCTTGTGCCGGCTCTTGAACAGCCAGCTGTAGACTTCCTGGCGCTCGAACTGGCTGGCCTTGACGATGTCCTTGAACGTGGCATCGGGGTGATTGAGCAGGTAGCCCATCATCCACAGGTCCAGCGGGTGCACCTTGGCGATGAAGCCCTGGTCCGGCAGGTCGTAGGTGCCGGGGCCGTAGGCCAGATAGAGTCGTTCAAGGCGTTCGTCGGTGAGTTTTTCGGTGAGCTTGGTCCCCGTGAGGTGCGAGCGCACGAAGGTGTTGAAGCTTTGCTGACTGGCTTGGGGCAGCAAGTAACGGTGCACGGCGGCCATGCGGATCGGCGTCGGGCGCATGCCATCGAGGAAGGTTTCGAGTCGCGCCTGGGTGTCCTTGTTTTTGTACTTCTTCCAGAATTTCAGCAGGAACGACGTACCCTCGCGGTCGGCGAAGGAGGCCAGGTATTCCTGACGCCGTGGATCGCGATCGTCCTTGAGCAGTTCGGCGCTGCTGTTGGGGCCTGAATAAGTGGTGTAGCGCACCAGGTCACGCATCAGGCGAATGAACGGCAGGTTGATCGACTCCCGAATGGCATCGCGCAGGGTCGGCAAGCGGCCGTTGTCTTCCTTGCGGAAGTTATTGAACGTGTGCAGACCACCGCCGGTGAAAAACGCTTCGCCGGGGCTGGCCGAGTATTTGCGGTCCAGTGCGGCGCTGAGCAGGGGCGGCAGGCTGCGGTCTTTGTTCTGGATCAGATAATCGACAACCCAGCGGCTCAGGCGATCCTGCTCCGGCACCTCGACTTTCTTCAATTCCGGAACGGTCATGCCGGCATATTTGTCGTGTATTTCGGCAATGATTTGCAGGTAGGTGGTGAGCACGCGCATTTTCGCCGTGGAGCCCAATTCCAGTTTGCTGCCTTCATTGATGTCGAACGGCTGATCGGTGCTGTCGGTCTGCACCCGAACCCGCGAGCCGTCCGGGGTCAGCTCGAAGAGGGTGAAGCTGTAACGCACCTGGGTGGTGCTGGTGGGGGTCAGCAAGCGTTCGCCCATCAGGCCGATCTCTGTTGCAAAGGCCGGATCGGCCAGGCGCTTGAGGTAGGCGGTGGCCTGGGTTTGCAGGTCACCCTGCAGGGTGCTGGTGGCCGAGAGATCGAGGCGGTCGAGGTCGTACAGCGGACGGTTGAGCAACCCGGCCAGGCGACTGCGTGCCACGCTGATGCCCTTGTTGGTTTCGATCGGTTGAATGGTCGGCTGGGTCAACCAGTCGCGATACGTAACCTTGCTGGCCAGTGCCGCATCGGCGAAAGGCTTATCGATCACGCCGTTCTGCGCCAGCAGGCGAATATGGCTGTCGGTAAGACTGGCCAGTTCGTCGCGGCCCTTGGTCAGGTAATGGGATGGGCGGCGCTGGGCGATCATCAATGACAACATTTCGCGCAGGGCCAGACCTTTTTCCGCCAGGCTCTGTGGATCCGTCGCGTTGCTGGCCAGGCGTTCATTGGCCTGGTTGAAGTCGGCGCCGTACCAGACGCGCAAACCCTCGGCCATGCCGTGCACTTCGCCGTGACCCGGCACCGCCGACAGAGGCACGCTGTTGAGGTAATCGCGCACCACATTCTGCCGGGCCTTTAGCGTTTCCGGCCCATCCTGATAGGCGCGCACGCTGGCGGAAATCATCTGGCGGATTTTCTCCCCGCCCGACGCTGTCAAGCCATCGGGCGAGTGCCGGTACTTCTCAAGCTGCGTCGCCAGGGTGCTGCCGCCTGCCGATTGGCCGGGCAGGTGCAACATCTTGGCAACCTGGGTATAGGCCGCCATGCCGAACCGCGGCCAGTCCACGGCCGGGTTGGCCAGGGGCTGGCGCGGGTCGAGCAGGAAGCGGTTTTCGATGAACAGCAAGCTGTTGACCACCACCGGCGGGATCGACTCAAAGCTGGAATAAAGCTGTTGCGGGTAGTTGAACTGGTACAGCGGCGCCGCCTTGCAATCGGTGATCGACAACCCGGCCTGGATCTTTTCCGCATAGGGCACGAACAAGCCCTTGTCGGTGTAGTTCATCAGCGCCGGGGAAAAGCGGGTCTGGGCGGAAATCACGTAATCACGCTTGAGCAAGCGCGGCAGGAACTCGCCCAGGGAGCTGTAGCCCAGGCGCAGATCGAACGGCCCGGCGCCCGGGTAGTGAATCGCATCGCTGGGACCGGGTTTGAGCTCATAACTCAGGGTCTTGGCAAACTTGCTGACCTCCCGGGCCTGAAATCGGGAGGTGCGCATCTCCTTGGACGCCGCCAGACCCACGACGACCGCAATAATCAGCAGCAACAACCAGAAAGCCTTCCAGCCGTGTCGGCTACGGCGGGGTTTTTCAGGTAAAGGCGCTTCTTCATCCACTCGTTCAGTCGGGACCACAGTTTTACTCGAATCGGTTTGCCATAAAGCGCCCATAGTCGACTGATCCATTCACGCAGATTGATCGGACTTGTCTGAAGCTTAGTCGGTGGTTGGCGATGGTGAAAAAATTGTGAAGGCCCAATCATCGTGGATCCACTTTGTTCGGTGGCTGGCAGGATGGAGGGAGAGGCGGCGGGCTTCCTGTATAGGTGGATTCATCTGTGGCGAGGGGATATCCCCGTTCGGCTGCGCAGCAGTCGTAAATCAGAAAAAACCAATCTATCTGGATGGACGCAGGGGGCTGCTTCGCGACCCAACGGGGATGAATCCCCTCGCCACAGATAAATTCCCTCGCCACAGGAATCTCGACGGCCAAAAAAGTGGTGTTTGACATTAGAGCCAACAGGCATCCCAAAGCGGGTAGTCACCGATTTTCTCTACAAGGCCTGCGCGCAACGGGTTGGCGATGATGTAACGAGCGAACGGCAGGAGGTCTTCCCCATCGCGAATAGCCCGGTCGTGATAGCCGGTTTGCCAGAATGTGCCTTCACGGTTCAGCTTTCGGTTGATGATTAGTGTGCTGCGAGATTTGGTGGACTGCATGAGTTGCGCCAAAGTGCACTGTTCCAGTTGTACGAGCCAATGAAAGTGGTCAGGCATGATCACCCAGGCAATCGAGTTGACCCAGCCTTGCTCGTGGGCATGCTTGAATTCTGCAACCAGCAAACGTCCCACCTTCCAGTCGTTGAAGATTGGTTGTCTTTGATGCACGACGGCAGTGATGAGATAGGGCCGACCTGTTTCCGAGTAACGTCCATGGCGCAGTAAGTGGGATTTTGGTTGTGGATGCATTCCTTGCTTCCTTTTGCGGTTGGTTCCCTTTGACCCTAGGCAAGCGATTGCCTACACGTAGCTGTAATTTTTGAGTGAAAAATCCGAGAACCATGAAGGATCCCGGGACTGAGACTTTTTGTGCTGCTGAAGCTTGTGGCGAGGGAGGCTGGAAGGCTTGTAGTAGACGCTTCGGCGAGGAATGACGCTGCACCAACACCGTGCAATACTCGGCGCCGCTTTAAATAGCGAAAAATCCTACAAAATCCAGTCAATCTATCTCCAAAAATCCCTGTTTTATCGAGAAGTACGCCTGAATTTTGTGGTTTATAGAGTGAAAACATCTATCGCCAGCTTTTTATACTGCACACCCCGCTGATCTCGCAGGTTCCCTCCTGTCAGACGGTTCCGCCCACAAAGCAGGACCGGTTACGGGAAGCCATGGCTTATCAGCCAGCGCTTCAACACTCGGTGGTCATATCCAATAACAAGACGAGGTTGTACCCCTATGCCAACAGGCAATCACTTGCCCCATGGCGAGACCGCTCAGGGCGGCCCGCTCAAACGCGAACTCGGTGAACGGCATATCCGCCTGATGGCGCTCGGTGCCTGTATCGGTGTCGGTCTGTTTCTCGGTTCGGCCAAGGCCATTGAAATGGCTGGCCCGGCCATCATGCTCTCCTACATCATCGGTGGTCTGGCGATCCTGGTGATCATGCGCGCCCTCGGCGAGATGGCCGTGCACAACCCGGTTGCCGGATCGTTCAGCCGTTATGCCCAGGACTATCTCGGCCCGCTGGCGGGTTTCCTGACGGGTTGGAATTACTGGTTTTTGTGGCTGGTGACCTGTGTCGCGGAGATCACTGCCGTGGCGGTGTACATGGGCGTCTGGTTCCCCGATGTACCGCGCTGGATCTGGGCGCTCGCCGCGTTGGTCAGCATGGGCTCGATCAACCTGATCGCGGTCAAGGCGTTCGGTGAGTTCGAATTCTGGTTCGCCCTGATCAAGATCGTCACCATTATTGCCATGGTGTTGGGCGGTATCGGCATCATTGCCTTTGGTTTCGGCAACGACGGTGTGGCGTTGGGGATTTCCAACCTCTGGTCCCACGGCGGCTTCATGCCCAACGGCGTGCAAGGCGTGTTGATGTCCCTGCAAATGGTCATGTTCGCCTACCTCGGTGTCGAGATGATCGGCCTGACCGCCGGTGAAGCGAAGAACCCGCAGAAGACCATTCCCAATGCGATCGGCTCGGTGTTCTGGCGGATTCTTCTGTTTTACGTCGGTGCGTTGTTCGTCATCCTGTCGATCTACCCGTGGAACGAAATCGGCACCCAGGGCAGTCCGTTTGTGATGACCTTCGAGCGCCTTGGCATCAAGACCGCCGCCGGCATTATCAATTTCGTGGTGATCACCGCGGCGCTGTCGTCGTGCAACGGTGGCATCTTCAGCACCGGGCGCATGCTCTACAGCCTGGCGCAGAATGGCCAGGCCCCGGCAGGCTTCGCCAAAACCTCGAGCAACGGCGTGCCGCGTCGCGCGTTGCTGCTGTCGATCGGCGCCTTGTTGTTGGGCGTGTTGCTCAACTATCTGGTGCCTGAGAAAGTCTTCGTCTGGGTGACGGCGATTGCCACCTTCGGGGCGATCTGGACCTGGGTGATGATCCTGCTGGCCCAGCTCAAGTTCCGCAAAGGTTTGACTGCCAGTGAGCGCGCCGGCCTGAAATACCGCATGTGGTTGTACCCGCTCAGCTCGTATCTGGCGTTGGCGTTTCTGGTGCTGGTGGTTGGCCTGATGGCGTACTTCCCGGATACCCGTGTGGCACTGTATGTCGGCCCGGCATTCCTGGTGCTGCTGACGGTGTTGTTCTATGTGTTCAAGCTGCAGCCGACCAATGCATCGCAGGGTGCGGTGCGTTCGGCTTCGTAGGTTGAAAGAGCTGTTGTGGCGAGCGAGCTTGCTCGCCACAAAGGTTTGTAAATTTTACTGCTATCAAGCGGGCGCGCTTTGCAAGGGTCGATTCAACCGCTTGTTGAACTCCAGCCACGCCCCCAGCAACGCCATCAACCCGGCGCCTACCAACGCAGTAAAGATCTGCATGGCAAACGCGTCGTCGGTCAGGGCGTTGAGCATGTCCGCCAGCGGCGCGAGCAATACGCCCAGGCAGAAGATCTCCAGCGAAAAACGTCCCATGCGGCAGCTTTGCTGTGCCAGCCAGTTTTGTGTCCAGCCGGTATCAGGCAGCAGTTTCGCCGTGACGTAGGCCAGCGCCAGGAAGTGCAGCAGGCGCACGGGCGACAGGTTGGTCTTGCTGATCGGGTACAGCAGATTGCTCAGGCTGGCCGGCATCAGCGCGTCGTGAATCTGCGGCCAGCGCCACGCAACGGTCAACACCCCGGCAACGACGACGTACACCGCCGCGGTCATGAAAAATGGCTGGCGCAGTAACGATCGAGTGTCAGGCAGGCGTGGGCGCTGGGCATGAATCGCGGCGGCACCGCCCAACACAAACAGCAGCTGCCAGGCGACCGGGTTGAAGTACCACACGCCATCCTTGATCGCAGCCAGGTTCCAGCCGAACAGCGGCACCATCAGGTACACCGCCAGCGACATGGCCACCACCACCCAAGGCTTGCGCACCAGCATCGGCAACGCCAGTGGCAACCCGGCCAGCAGCACGATGTACAGCGGCAACGGGTCCATCAGGTTCGGCTTGAAGCGCAGCAAGAGTTCATCGATCAACGCCTGCTGAGGGTCGCTGATGAAGTGGTGCATGCCCATTTCCTCTACCAGGTCGCGGGTTTCCACATGGCTGTTGGCGAAGAACACGATGCCCATCAGCATCGCCAGCAGGAAGATGTGCACCACATAGAGCACCCAGGCACGCCGCAGGATTTTCACACAGGCGATCAGAAAGCCTTCCCGGGCCAGTACTTTGCCGTAGGCCAGCACGGCGGCATAGCCGGCCAGGAACACGAAGACTTCGGCGGCATCGCTGAAGCCGAAGTTGCGCAGGGTGATCTGGCCCAAAGGGTTGTGGGGCACGTGATCCCAGAAAATGAAGATCAGTGCCAGGCCGCGAAAAAAATCGATCCGGTGATCGCGCGCTATCGTCATGACGGCAAGCTCGTAAACAGGTGTTGAACAAAGGAGTAGCCGATGGCGCAAAAGGTTGCCCGCCGCACATCGGCGGCGCGCAGGGTGGCCCGATTCGCCGGCAATTGCAAAGGCGGGGTATTACGGGATGTTGACGGGGCGTTTAACCGCTGGTCTGAAAGGTGCTCATGCCTGCGATTTCTGACAGCAGACGAGCTCAAATACTTATGGGGAAGTACAACGTCGTCCAGCACAGGATTGTCAGTATGAGGCGGTTGTGGAGGGGCTTTTCCAGTTACACGGTGATCGGGGTTGCCAACACCCTTATTCACTGGCAGATCTTTTTCCTGCTGAGCGTCGCAGCAGGCCTGCGACAGGCTGTCAGCAATCTGGCGGCGTTTTGCGTTGCCGCCTCGTTTTCCTTCTACATGAATGCGCTCTACACCTTTGACAGCAAGGCGTCGGTCGGCGGCTATCTGTTGTTCATGGCAGCGATGGGGGCGTTGAGCTATGGCGTCGGCCATGCCGGTGACTTGTGGCGGTTGCACGGTTTGCTGACCGTGGCGTTGTTTTCGGCGTTGAGCCTGGTATTGGGTTTCCTGTTTTCCAAGTACGTGGTCTTTCGCGAGCGTAATACATGAAGATCTCGCTCATCGTTCCGGTGTTCAACGAAGAACAGGCGATCGATGTGTTTTATCAGGCCGTGCGGCGAGAGCTGAAACTCGACGATGGCGACGTGGAAATCGTCTTCATCAACGACGGCAGCAGCGACCTGACGGCAGAGCGCGCCACGGCCCTGGCGCAAGCGGACGATCAGGTCATGCTGATCAATTTTTCCCGCAACTTCGGCAAGGAACCGGCGCTGTTTGCCGGTCTGGAGTACGCCACCGGCGACGCGGTGATTCCGATGGATGTCGACCTGCAGGACCCGATCAGCGTGATCCCGCGACTGATCGAACAATGGCGCAACGGTGCGGATGTGGTATTGGCCAAACGCAAGGATCGTCATGCCGACAGCTATCTGAAACGCCACAGCGCGTCGTTGTTTTACCACCTGTTGAATCGCATTTCGTACACCCGGATCGAAGAGAACGTCGGGGACTTCCGCCTGATGGACCGCAAGGTGGTCGATGTGATCCGTACCCTGCCCGAGCATCAATTGTTCATGAAAGGCGTGCTGTCCTGGGCCGGGTTCAACACGGTGGTGGTGGAGTACGAGCGAGCCCCGCGCGTGACGGGGAAAAGCAAGTTCAATGGCTGGAAACTGTGGAACCTGGCGCTGGAGGGCGTGACGTCATTCAGCACCGTGCCGTTGCGTTTGTGGACCTACGTCGGTGGCGGGATTTCGATCTTCGCCGTGCTGTATGCGGTGTACATGGTGCTGGACAAAATTTTCAACGACAACAGCGTGCCCGGTTACCCCTCATTGATGACCGCCATTCTGTTTCTCGGCGGCGTGCAACTGATCGGGATCGGCATCCTGGGGGAGTACATCGGGCGGATCTACATAGAGGCCAAGCACCGGCCGCGCTATGTGGTCAAAGACATTGTCGGCGGCAAACCGCGGCGTGAGCCTTAGTATGGGCAGGTTCAGCGATTTTTTCGTCAAGGAGATGGGGCGTCGCCAAGCCTGGCTGTTTTTTCTGCTGGCGACCTTTGTGTATGTCGTGCCGCTGATCCTCGCGGATTATCCCTACATCGATGACAACTGGCGTTCGCTCTCGGCCGGCATGGCCTGGGCGGAGCAGGGGCGGTTGTTCTCCCAGTTGTTCTACAACGCGCTGACCTTCACCGATGCGGCACCGAATATCTTTCCGTTGCCGTTGTTGATCGCCATCGTGGCCATGTCCTCGGCACTGACCAGCCTGACGTTTCATTATTTTCGTCAGCCGACCATCGCTTGTTGCCTGGTGCTGTTGCCGCTCTGGTACAACCCGTTCCTCCTGCAGAACCTGTCCTACCAATACGACGGCGCGCCCATGGCTTTGAGCCTGGTGGCGGTGATCTACGCCATTACGTTTCGCCATCCTTCGCGCAACATGCAATGGCTGGTGCCTTCGTTTCTGATTGCGCTGGCACTGGGGCTGTATCAGATCAGTCTGAATGTGTTTCTCGGGCTGTGCTGTCTGGAGCTGCTCAGGGCTGCCGAGGAAAAAATGCCCTGGCCTGAGTGGGGCGCCTTGATCGGCTGGAAGCTTGCCCAGGTGCTGTTGGGGTGGCTGATTTACTGCGCCACGGCCTATCCGTTCCTGGGCCAGAATCGTACGTTGCTACTCAACTGGTCGGCGCAGCCCCTGCTGCAAATCGATATCAATATCGGCCGGGTGCTGGAAAAAGTCATGCTGCTGTTACATGGCGGATTTATCTGGGTGTTCGCCGTGTTGCTGTTTTGCGCCATTGCCGGGGCAGCTCTGTTGGGAAAGAACATCGTGGGGCGCAAGGAGAGCGTGCCGAAGCGGTTGTCGATCGGCCTGCTGTGCGTGCTGACAGTACCGCTGGTGTTGCTGTTGGTGTCGGGTGTGGCGTTGATCTTTCGCGACTTCAACGAGGGCGCCCGGACCCTGATGGGATTTGCGGTGCTGCTGGTGCTGCTGTTCTATTTGAGCCATCTGGCGATGGCGTCAGTGCATGAACGATTGCCGCTGCTGTTGCTGGTGCCGCTGTTGGCGATGCTGTCGTTGTCGTTTGCCTACGGTCGGGTACTGACGGTGCAGAAGACCTTCGCCAACAGCGCGCTCTTCAGCCTTGAGCGCGATATCAGCAACCATCGCGCCTTGCGCGAAGCCAAGCGTATTTACATGTCAGTGACCTATTCCGATTACTGGTTGCTGGGGGCCGCCGGTTCGTTCAAGCAGCTGCCGGTACTGCACTATCTGCTGAACATCGACTTCTACATGCTGGCGGAAAACCTGCCCAAGGTAGGCATCACCAACGTGGTCGCGGAGCGGGAGCGGCGCAATGCAACGCGGGTGGGTTATCAGAACTTTTCACCGGTGGTGGAGAGCCCTTACTACCGGATTTACTTGCTGGGTGATTACGGTTTCATCGTCATGAAAGAACCGGCCCCGATCAAATCGCTTCGTTGGTGAAGCGGCTGGCCGGGGCCGTCAGCGTCAGGCGGCGACCACTTCGTTTGGCTCGAAACTGTCCGCCCGCGCCATCTGCCACATCCGCGAGTAGAACTCGCCATTCACTTCCCCGGTCAGCAACTCCCCAGGCTTGAGGAACACGTGCAACTGCGAGAACAGTTTGATCTCGGTTGCCGACATGCGCCGCACCAGGTGCTTGGCCGATAACTGAGAGGGGTGTTCAAGGCCGGCGGCCGCCAGCATTTCCGCCAGGCCCTTGAGGGTGTTGCGGTGGAAGTTGTAGACGCGCTGGGCCTTGTCCGGCACCACCAGCGCGCGCTGGCGCAGGGTGTCCTGGGTGGCGACGCCGGTCGGGCATTTGTTGGTGTGGCAGCTCTGCGACTGGATGCAACCGATGGCGAACATGAAGCCGCGCGCCGAGTTGGCCCAGTCGGCACCGATGGCCAGGACGCTGGCGATGTCGAAGGCGCTGACGATCTTGCCGCTGGCGCCGAGTTTGATTTTGTCCCGCAGGTTCAGGCCCACCAGGGTGTTGTGCACGAACAGCAACCCTTCGCGCATCGGCACGCCGATGTGGTCGGTAAACTCCACGGGGGCGGCACCGGTGCCGCCTTCCTTGCCGTCGATCACGATGAAGTCCGGGAGGATGCCGGTTTCCAGCATGGCCTTGGCGATGCCCATGAACTCCCACGGATGACCGAGGCAGAACTTGAAGCCTACCGGTTTACCGCCGGACAACTCACGCAGCTGCTGGATGAAATGCATCATCTCGATCGGCGTGGAAAACGCGCTGTGCCGCGACGGAGAAATGCAGTCTTCGCCCATGTTGATGCCACGTGTGTCGGCGATTTCCTGGGTGACCTTGTGCTTGGGCAGGATCCCGCCATGACCAGGCTTGGCACCCTGGCTCATCTTGATTTCGATCATTCGCACTTGCGGGGTTCGCGCCTGTGCCGCGAAGCGTTCCGGGTCGAAGCGGCCGTCGGCGGTGCGACAGCCGAAATAGCCGCTGCCCAGTTCCCACGTCAGGTCGCCACCGTGTTCGCGGTGATAGGGGCTGATGCTGCCTTCGCCGGTGTCGTGGGCGAAGTTGCCGAGTTTGGCGCCCTGGTTCAACGCACGGATGGCGTTGGCGCTGAGCGAGCCAAAGCTCATGGCGGAGATGTTGAACACCGAGGCGGAGTACGGCTGGGTGCATTGCGGGCCGCCGACCGTGACCCGGAAACCGCTGGTGTCACTCAAGGGCGCCGGGCGCATGGAGTGGCCGATGAATTCGAAGCCCGACTGGTAGACATCGATCAAGGTACCGAAGGGCTTGTCGGCGCTTTCATTCTTGGCTCGGGAATAGACCAGCGAACGCTGGGCGCGGGAAAAGGGCAGGGCATCGCTATCCGACTCGAGCAGGTACTGGCGGATTTCCGGGCGAATGCCTTCAACCAGGTAGCGGATGTTGCCGAGGATCGGGTAGTTGCGCCGTACCGCGTGGGGGCTTTGCAGCAAGTCGCCTATGCCGATCAGGCTGAGCACGCCGGTGATGGCGGTGAAAGGCCAGAGCCAGTCGTGTTCGAGGAAAGGCAGGCTGGCGAGGGTGAATATCACGCAGACGGCAAAGAAGGCGTAGCGGCTCAGGAGTGACAGGCTCATACGGTTTCCTTGGGTTCGGACTCAATAGTTTTGGCTACACACACAACCACTGTGGGAGCGAGCCTGCTCGCGAAGACGGTGGTTCAGTCGACATCAATGTTGAAATGAAAAATCGCTTTCGCGAGCAGGCTCGCTCCCACATAAAGCAAAGCGTTGCGCGGTAACATTCAGGCATTTTGTGCCTGGAGAAAAATCGAAAACAGCTCGGACTGGGACTTGATCCCCAGCTTGCTGTACATGTGTTTCTTATGGACTTTCACGGTTTCTATCGAGATTTCCAGTTTGCGGGCGATTTCCTTGCTGGAGCAGCCACTGAGCATCAGGCGCCCGACATCCAGCTCCCGGGCAGTCAATTGCGCGCCCTTGAGTTGTTGTACCGAGGCTTCCAGCTGTACCCGCCAATCGCCTTGTACCGGCGCAAGCGCCAGGGCCACGACTTCGTTGATCTCGTACGGCAGGCGCTGGCGCAGCAGGCCCAGCACCCACGGCGCAATCAGCGACAGCAAGGCAATCTGCTGCGCGCTGAAACGCTGCTTGCTGCCCAGGGACAGGCACAGCGTGCGGTCGCCTTCGAGCTGGCAATTAAACTGGATTTCGTCGGCCACGACATTCACACGAAAGTATCGTTGATAGTACTCGGTGAGTTCGAAATGCTCCGGCGCCACTTCCGATAAACGATACAAACCCGTGCGCGACTGCTCGCGGCAGGCGATGTAGAACGGATCGAGCAGGTACAGCCCGCGCAGGTAATCCTGGAACAACTGATCGGGGCTGCCGTCGATGCCCGGGCATTCGGCGAACACTTGCGGGTGCTGGTCGGCGCTGAACAGCAACGCAACCCAACTGTCGCAGGGCACATATTGATCCAGCAATCGGACAAGCTGCGTCCAGAAGTTGGGCTTGTCCAGGGCGTCGATCAGTTGCCCCACCGAACGGTGCCAGGCGATGTCGTCCAACGAGAGTGTCATGCATCTACCCCTATCGTGTTACCCCAGCGGCGTGATTTCCGGGCCGCCCGCTTGCTGCGCATACTGGCGCACAGACAGCGACCGGGCAATCTTTCCGGCGTTCAGAACAAGGACTACCCATGAAAGTCGAACTCGCCCAATTGGCGGGCCGTGACAACGACACGGCTTACAACCTCGAACGCTCCCTGGCGGCCATCAATGCCTGCGCTGCCGATACGCAGCTGATCATGTTTCCGGAAAGCCACTTGATGGGGTTCCCGTCGGCCGAGTCCGTGGCCGAGGTCGCCGAACCGCTGAACGGCCCGACCGTCAGCGCGATTGTCACCGCCGCCCGTGAACGCAACATCGCCGTGGTCATCGGTACTGCCGAGAACGACAGCGGCCGTTTCTATAACACCACGCTGCTGATCACCCCCGAAGGCATAGCGCTGAAGTATCGCAAGACCCACCTGTGGGCGTCGGATCGCGGCGTCTTTGAAGCGGGCGATCGCTACGCCACTTGCCTGTGGAACGGCGTGCGTGTCGGCCTGCTGATTTGCTACGACATCGAATTCCCGGAAACCGCCCGCGCCCTGGCGCAACTGGGTGCCGAGTTGCTGCTGGTGACCAACGGCAACATGGACCCCTACGGCCCGACCCACCGCACCGCAATCATGGCCCGCGCCCAGGAAAACCAGGCGTTTGCGCTGATGGTCAACCGGGTGGAAGAGGGTGACGGCGGTTTGCTGTTTGCCGGCGGCAGTGCGCTGGTGGATCCGCTGGGCACGCTGTTGTTCGAGGCCGGGCGCGAGGAGGGGCGGTTTGCGGTGGAACTGGACCTGAGCCGGTTGACGGCGGCGCGCCAGGATTATCGGTACCTGGATGATCAGCGGCTGAAGTTGCCCGGCGAATTGATTGAGCATGCCAGTGGACTGCGGGAGTTGGTGATTCCTGCGCGTTGATCCGGATTCTGTATTGACCGGGCTGACGCCTTCGCGAGCAGGCTCGCTCCCACAGGGGATCTTGTGAACGGCACAAATCCC
>NZ_JBSVWS010000068.1:0-27876 GCF_054071155.1 Pseudomonas sp. SDO5532_S415
GCCCGGTAACAACTGTGGGAGCGAGCCTGCTCGCGAAGGCGTCCGCTCAATCACCACCAATCTGCGCCAATGCCACCCTCAACTTCGCCGCACTCGCCCGCGGGCAATTCAACTGAACCCGCTCAAGCCCCAGCCAATCCGCCATCTGCTGCAGATTGACCGCCAGCGCCAGCATCCCTTCATCATCCAGCCCCGGCTCTTCCTCATGCACCGCATGCACCGCCAGGCGCCCCGCCGCCCGTTCGGCGCGAAGATCGACCCGCGCGGCAATTCTTTCCTTGTGTAAAAACGGCAACACGTAATAGCCATAGACCCGCTTGTCCGCCGGCGTGTAAATCTCCAGTCGATAGCGAAAATCAAACAGACGCTCTGTACGGCTACGCTCCCAGATCAGCGAATCGAAAGGTGACAACAACGCACTGGCCTCGACCTTGCGCGGCACCTTGGGCTCGGGCAGGCAATAAGCCGGCTGCCGCCAGCCCTGAACCTGGCAGACGAGCAAATCGCCCGCCTCGACCAATTCTTCAAGTCGAGGACGACTGTCAGCGGGATTCAAACGGAAGTAGTCGCGCAAATCTTTCTCCGTGCCCACACCCAAGGCTGTCGCGGCATGCAGCAACAAACCACGCTGCGCCTCGGTCTCGCTGAGCCAGGGTTGCGCCAGAATGGCCGAGGGGATCACCCTCTCAGGCAAGTCATAAAGCCGCTCGAATCCGCGCCGGCCGGCGACGGTCACTTCTCCTGCGGCGAACAACCATTCCAGCGCATGCTTTTCCGCGCTCCAGTCCCACCAGGGCCCTGCCCGCTCCTGGCGAGTCGACAGGCTGCCCGCGCCCAACGCACCCTGCTCCTGAACGCAGGACAGCACCCGTCGAATCGTGTCCTGCTGTTCACGACCGAACCGCGCCAGTTGTTGATAGATATCTTCGCCCCGCATCGCTCGCTGCATGCGCCAGCGCATCAAGGGGTACATCGACAAGGGCAGCAGAGAGGCTTCATGCCCCCAATATTCAAACAACGTGCGACGCCGGCCCTGACTCCAGGCAGCCTGGTCCAGCAAGTCGGAAGCGTAATTACCGAGACGGGAAAACAGCGGAAGGTAGTGCGAACGCACCACGGCGTTGACGGAGTCGATCTGCAGAATGCCCAGCCGCTCGATCAAACGGTTGAGCTGTACCGGTTTGATCGTCGCCGGCGGCTGGCGCCCGTTGAATCCTTGGGCAGCCAGCGCCAGACGCCGAGCCTGTTTGAGGGAAAAGGACTGTGTTGCGGGCATGAGCATCTCCTTGTCTGCTCGCAACCTACCTCACCGAAAGTCGGTTTGTGTAGTTGTGTATTGCTCATTTGTGCATCGGGTCATCCCAGAACGGCCGGATGGCCTCGTGCTCGACATCCGCACGACTGAGCCCGATGTCTTTCAATGCTTCATCACTCATGCCCGCCAACATTTCACGTTCACGGTGCAGTTCGTACCAACGGTTAAATTTGTGCAGCAAATCGGATATCAGGTGGATGGAGTGTTTTTCTGCATCGACGAAGCCTTTTTGACCTTTCATCTTGTTGCCCTCCGTTTGGATGGCTCAAGTTTCTCGCCGGAGCTAAGATCAATCCAACGAATGTTTCTGATGTCACATATCTCGGAGATTGATGAATGTCCGCCTACCCGAGTATCGACACCGAAGTGCTGCGCACCTTCGTCGCCATCGCCGACCAGGGCGGATTTACCCGCGCCGGGGAGCTGGTGAATCGCACCCAATCGGCCGTGAGCATGCAGATGAAGCGGCTGGAAGAAGATGTGCTGCAGCGGCAACTGTTCCAGCGCGACGGCCGGCAAGTGCGGCTGACGGCGGAAGGCCAGGTGTTGCTCGGATATGCCCGACGCATCCTCAAATTGCACAGCGAAGTGTTCAATACCCTGCGTGAACCGCACATGGTCGGCATGGTGCGCATCGGTACGCCGGACGACTACGTGATGCGGTTTTTGCCGGGGATTCTGCGGCGGTTTGCCCAGACCTACCCGCTGATCCAGATCGAGGTGCACTGTGAATCATCAAAACAATTGCTGTTGCGCCAGGATCTGGATCTGACCATCGTCACCCGTGAGCCAGGCAGTGAAATCGGCCAGTTATTGCGCAAGGAGCGATTTGTCTGGGCCGAGGCGCAATGTTTCAGTGCCCATGAACAAACGCCGCTGCCGTTGGCGATGTTCAACAGCGATTGCTTCTGCCGCTTGTGGGCCTGTAATGCCCTGGACGCCATGGGTCGCGATTACCGCGTGGCCTACAACAGCGATAGCCTCTCGGCGATCTTGGCTGTGGTCAGCGCCGGCCTGGCGGTGACTGCGCAACTGGAAAGCCTGGTCACCCCGGACATGCGTATCCTCGGTGAAGCCGAAGACCTGCCCCTATTGCCCGAAGCCAGCATCATGCTGGTGCGCAACCTGCACAATCCGTCGCCGATCACCGAGTGCCTGGCCGAGCACATTGTCGAAGGCTTCAAACTTTAAAAGCGAGCATCACCGCGCAGAACACCAGAAACCCGCAGAACAGCGCACGCAGCACACGTTCCGGCATGGCGTGGGCGATCTTCACGCCCCAACTGATGCTCATCAGGCCACCGATCGCCAGGGGCACGCCGATCGTCCAGGCCACCTGATGATGCGCCGCATAGGTGACCAGCGTGACGCCGGTGCTCGGCAGCGCCAGCGCCAGCGACAGACCCTGGGCGACCACTTGGGTGGTACCGAACAGACTGGTCAACACCGGCGTCGCCACCACGGCCCCGCCCACCCCGAACAAACCGCCCATGGTCCCGGATGCCGCGCCCAGAACCCCCAGCCATGGCCATGAATGGTTCATCTGCGCAGAAGCCGGTGCGCTGGCGAAGAACAAGCGCGCCAGGTTGTAAACCGAAAGCGCAATCAGGAACGCGACGAACCCCAGACGCATGGTTTGCGCGTCAATGCCCACCGCCCAGATCGAACCGATCCAGGCAAAGCAGAAGCCCATCGAAGCCAGCGGCAGCGCGTGACGCAATTCAATACGGTTGCGCTGGTGATAGCGCCACAGCGCCAGCATGACGTTAGGCACTACCATCACCAGCGCCGTGCCCTGGGCGATTTGCTGATCGAGCCCACACAACACCCCCAGCAGCGGAATGGCGATCAATCCACCGCCGATGCCGAAGATACCGCCGAGGGTTCCCAAAGCAGCGCCGAAGACCAGGTACATCAAGAACTCAAACACAGCGTTTTTCCCCATCACGTCAGGCGTTTCATCCTACGCAGATGGTGCTGGCAGGGAAACGCACAGCAACGCACAATGGCTGTGCCGATCTCGCATAAGCAATGAGCACCACCATGAATCCCAATCAACTGACCGACCAATTGGGTCTGTTTCTCGATGTGCTGGAAACCGGCAGTTTTTCCGCGGCCTCACGCCGCCACCCGCTGACCCCTTCGGCAGTGGCCCGGCGTATCGACAGCCTGGAAAGTGCCGTCGGCAGCCAGTTGTTCATTCGCAGCACCCATGCCGTTCGCGCGACGCCGGCGGGTCTGGCGTTTGCCGAGCGCGCACGACGGATCGTTGCCGAGTTGCGCCTGGCCAGGGCCGAGGCCGTGTCCCTTAGCAGCGCGCCGGAAGGCTTGATTCGGGTGGATGCGCCGGCAGCCTTCGGTCGACGGCATCTGGCGCCGGTGATTGCCGATTTTCTGATGCTCTACCCCGGCCTCGATGTGCAACTGCACTTGATCGACAGCTTTGTCGACATGCAGGGCTTGAATCTCGGCAAGGTCGATCTGGTGTTGCGCGCCGGGCTGTTGGCCGATACCCGGTTGGTAGCGACACCGCTGGCGAGCATGGTGCGCATTGCCTGCGCCAGCCCCGACTATTTGCAGCGCCGCGGCGTGCCCAGTGATCCGGCGCAGTTGAGCGAGCACGACGGCCTGGACTGGGATGGACTTGCCCCGCCCTTCGCCTGGCGCTTCGAGCGCGACGGCCAGATGCAACTGCATCGCCCGGCGCGCGTGCGCATGAGTGCCAACAATGCCGAAGCACTGGTCTGCGGCGCGCTGGCTGGCCTGGGTATTGCGCACTTGCCGACATGGCTGGCCAGTGAGTACCTGTTGCGCGGCGAACTGTTGCCTCTGTTCTGCGAAAGCGGCTTGCCCAAACCGGAAAGCGCCGGGATCTATGCCCTGCGGCTGGAGCAGCAACCCAATTCCCGCAGTCGACTGCTGCTGGAATACCTGAAAACCCGTTTCAGCCCGATTCCGCCGTGGGATCTGGTGCTGCAAACGCATCTGGACCACCACTAGTCTAGAATTGTCTGGTGCATTAAAGATTTGCCCGCTAGATTCATGACGATCATTGATCAAGGCTGCGAAATGACCACCGAGCGCAACACCCCGGACAATTGCGACGACCTCCTGCTGGATAACCAGGCCTGCTTCGCCCTGCATTCCACGTCGCTGATGATGACCAAGGTCTACAAACCCTTGTTGCAGGCCTTGGGGCTGACTTATCCACAGTACCTGGCGATGATGGTGCTGTGGGAGCAGGACGGCCTGACCGTAGGCGAAATCAGCACTCGCCTGTTGACCGACCCCGGCTCGCTCACCCCGCTGCTCAAACGCCTGGAAGCCGAAGGTGTGCTGAGTCGCACCCGCAGCCGTGAAGACGAGCGCGTGGTGATCGTCGAACTCACCGAACAAGGCCGAGCCCTGCGCGACAAGGCGCGGGGCATTCCCCAATGCATCCTCGGCGCCAGCGGCATGACCCTGGAGCGATTGCAGAAGCTGCAGGCGGAACTGCAAGAGCTGCGGCGGCATCTGCAAGACAGCCTGAACTAAAGAACACCTTCCATTCCTGTGGGAGCGGGCTTGCCCGCGAATGCATCGTCACATCCAGCATTTATGTTGACTGACACACCGTATTCGCGAGCAGGCTCGCTCCCACATTTGTCTTGAGGCGGGTTGAAAAAATCGCCCCTTCAAAAAAATTCCAACCCCCTCTTCACAGCTCTATCTCGGCACTTCCAAGCAAATCCACCCAGTCGACCATCGTCTTGTTCCAAACTTTTTTAGAAATTTATCTTGCGCACTAAACATTAGCGCGATACATTTATCTCGCACTTACTTAGCGCGCAAACATTTAGCGCAAAAAAAACAAACCACGAACGAGGCTTTCACCATGCAAACTCTCTACACCGCAATCGCAACTTCCACCGGTGGCCGTGACGGTCGTGCGATTTCCAGTGACAACATTCTCGACGTCAAACTCGCCACCCCGAAAGAACTCGGCGGTGCTGGCGGCGCGGCGACCAACCCTGAGCAACTGTTCGCCGCCGGCTATTCCGCCTGCTTCATCGGTGCACTGAAGTTCGTCGCCAGCCAGACCAAACGCAAAATCCCGGACGACGCATCGATCACCGCCCATGTCGGCATCGGCCAGATCCCTGGCGGCTTCGGTCTGGATATCGACCTGCACATCAGCCTGCCAGGTCTTGAACAAGCCGATGCGCAAACACTGGTCGATGCAGCCCACCAGGTCTGCCCGTACTCCAACGCCACCCGTGGCAACGTCGATGTACGTCTGCACGTGACCGTCTAACTTCAGTTATCGACTCAGGCCCGAACAGGAAATGAACATGAACACTTTCAGCAAAGTCTTGACCGGTACCCTCCTCGCCCTGTCCGTCCACAGCGCATTTGCCGGCGACGTTGAGCACAACACCCAGGCGTTTCTCGATGTGCTGAACGCCGGCACCGGCAAACCGATGGAACAGATGACGCCCAAGGAGGCCCGCGCCGTGCTGGTGGGTGCGCAATCCGGGGTGAAACTGACACTGCCAAAAGCCGATGTCAGCGAGAAGACCATCCAGGTCGACGGCCAACCGCTGAGCCTGACCATCGTCCGGCCGGCCGGGGTCAAAGGCGAGCTGCCGGTGTTCATGTTCTTCCACGGTGGCGGCTGGGTACTGGGAGACTTCCCGACCCACGAGCGGCTGGTTCGAGACCTGGTGGTGGGCTCAGGTGCGGCGGCGGTTTTCGTCAACTACACGCCATCGCCGGAAGCGCATTACCCGGTGGCGATCAACCAGGCTTACGCCGCGACCAAATGGGTGGCCGAGCACGGCAAAGAGATCAACGTCGATGGCAAGCGCCTGGCGGTAGCCGGCAACAGCGTCGGCGGCAACATGGCAGCTGTGGTCGCGCTGATGGCCAAAGACAAAGGCACACCGGCCATCAAATTCCAGGTGCTGCTGTGGCCGGTGACCGATGCCAACTTCGACACCGGTTCCTATAACCAGTATGCCGAGGGCCACTTCCTTACCCGCAACATGATGAAGTGGTTCTGGGACAACTACACCACCGACGCCAAGCAGCGTAACGAGATCTACGCCTCGCCATTGCGGGCAACCCCTGCGCAACTCAAGGGCTTGCCACCGGCGTTGGTGCAGACAGCCGGCGCTGACGTACTGCGCGATGAAGGCGAAGCCTACGCCCGCAAACTCGACGAAGCCGGTGTGCCGGTGACCTCGGTTCGCTACAACGGCATGATCCACGACTACGGCTTGCTCAATGTGGTGAGTCAGGTGCCGGCGGTGCGTTCGGCGATGTTGCAGGCGTCCGAAGAGCTCAAGCAGCACTTGAAGAAGTAACGCAATACCCCCTGTGGGAGCGAGCCTGCTCGCGAAGCGGTTTGCCAAACACATCATCGTTGCCTGACACACCGCTTTCGTCGGAACGCCGCCCGGAGCAGGCTCGCTCCCACAAGGGTTCATCGTAGATTCAGACAGGCACAAAAAAGCCCGACTCAATGGTCGGGCTTTTTCATTCCTCAAGCAGTGCTTATTTGGCACGGCCTTTGTAGGAACCGCCTTCGCGGGTATCGATCTCGATCATGTCGCCGATTTCGATGAAGTCAGCAACCGACAGCTCGGTACCGTTCTTCAGTTTGGCAGGCTTCATCACCTTGCCGGAAGTGTCGCCGCGAGCGGAACCTTCGGTGTAGTCAACCTGACGCACGATGGTGGTCGGCAGTTCTACGGAAACCAGACGGCCTTCGAAGAACACGGCTTCGCAAACGTCGGTCATGCCTTCTTCAACGAACGGCAGAACGCTTTCGATGTCTTCGGCGTTCAGCTCGTACATGGTGTAGTCGGTGGTGTCCATGAACGTGTAGGAGTCACCGCTGATGAAGGACAGGGTCGCTTCTTTGCGGTCCAGGATCACGTCATCCAGCTTGTCGTCCGCACCGTAAACGGTTTCGGTCTTGTAGCCGGTCAGCAGGTTCTTCAGCTTGGTCTTCATGATCGCGCTGTTACGACCGGACTTGGTGAATTCAGCTTTCTGAACCAGCCAAGGATCGTTGTCGATACGGATCACGGTACCGGGTTTGAGTTCTTTACCAGTTTTCATTGCGAATATCCGAATTTGGATGGGATTTACAAAAATCTAGGCCGCGTATCATATCCAATTTACATAAAACTGTACCAGCGCTGCGGCGAGATCGGCTTGTGAGGCCTGTTCCAGACACCACGTCTCGGCGTGTTTTTGCAGCTCCGGCCAGTGTTTGCGGGTCGATTGCCAGTGGTCGGTCATTTTCTCACCAGCGTTCCACGCCCGCCAGAGACCGCTGATCGCCTCGCGTGCAGGCGCCGAAAGGTCTTTCACATAGAGCGTCAGGAAGGCTTCAAGCTTGTCGAGGTGGACGTCTTCCTCCTGCTGATAGATGTGCCAAAGCAACGGCCGGCCGGCCCACTGGGCACGAACAAACGAGTCCTCGCCGCGCACGGCATTGAAATCACAGCTCCATAGCAACTGGTCGTACTGGTCCTGTCGGACGAACGGCAATACCTGCACGGTCAAGGCATCGCGCAGGTGTAACGCACCCGCCTTCAGTCCATCTACGCCGAGCCAACGCTCGACATCGCCGAGGATCCGCCCTTCCGGCACCAACAAGTGAACAGGCGTCGGATCGTCCGCCAGCGCGTCCAGCCAACTCGCCAGCCCGGCATTTTCGTAGGCAAACAGCGAGATAAGTTGCGCGTTCGGAGCAGGATTTATCCCCAATCCTTGCAGGAACTCACTCCGCTTTTCCGGACTTTGTTGAAACGTCCGACGCCGTTCCAGCAATCCGCTTTCACGCAACAAGCCCCCCGTGCCTTTCCGAAACCCCGGGAAGAAGAAGAATTTCTGTACGTGTTTGTACTTCACCGAGGGCAAGCCGTGGCAGCCGACCACCCAGTCCTCGGCGCTCAGGTAATCGAGATTCATCCACAGCGGTGTTTTTTCCCGCTCGGCCATGGCCTCCATGTAGGCGCTCGGCAATTGGCAGGCGAACGCGGCGATCACCACATCCGCGGCTTCGACAGGCTGCCAGTCGGCCGCCCAGTGACGCACCTCGACACCCTGCTGCCATTGCTGCGAGGTATGGATGTCGATGTCCGGGCACATTCGCTCGAAGGCACGCAGGTCATCGACCCACAAACGCACCGCCACCCCATGTTCGGCAACCAGTTGCCGGGCCAGACGCCAGGTCACGCCGATGTCGCCAAAGTTGTCGACCACGGTGCAAAAAATATCCCAGCGCCTGTTTTTTTTCATTTGAGGCAGTTCAGGCATTCCAGGCTCCCGTTGGCAAAGGCAGCGATTGTCCGCATAAATTACCCCGTGCAGAAGAGCCGACGACGATTAATCTTCGTGCGACAATCGCCACTACCCCGTGACCCACCGCCAGGAGGCAGCCATGCCCTACCGCCCCAATCCGCGCCGCCCGTTGCCGATTCAGCTCAATGCCCTGCAACTGACCGGCAGCATTGCCCTGGGTTTGTGGCTCGGTTTTCTCGCCATCGCGCTGACCTGCTGGCTCGTTGCCCGGTTGTTCTTCAACGAGCAACTCGCCCCCGTCGCGGCGGCGGTAGAACAGCTCGCCAAACCTCCCGTGGTGACGCAACCGGTGCCGGATATTCCTCCCCAAAGCCCGCTGTTCGAACAGTATGAAGAGAACCTGCGCAAGAACGAGCAGGCGCAACGGCTCGATCAGGCGCGCAGCAGCAACCGCAATCTGTCGAACGCAAAATGCCAGTTCTGGCTGCAACAAGACCAGACGGCACCGAGCGAAAAAAGCCGCGCCAACGTCCTGCAATTCTGCGATTGATCATGAATAAACAAAGCATCCACCAGTTGATTCTCGACAAGCTGCGCATTGACCTCGACATCGCCGAACGCGCTGCGCAAACCGCTTACGAAACTGCGACCCACGAAGAGAACATTGCTGAAAACAAGTACGACACGCTGGGTCTGGAGGCGTCCTACCTGGCCGCCGGGCAGGCCAGACGGGTCGAAGAAATCCGGCAGTCACTGGCGCTTTGCCAAAACCTGATCCTGCGTCCTTATGACGAGCAGCGTGGCATTGAAGTCGGCGCGCTGCTGGGCCTGGAAGACGAAAAGGGCCGCGAACAATGGTTGTTCCTGGCGCCGGATGCGGCGGGTCTGAAGGTCGACCTGGTGGGGCAAACCATTACCGTCATCACCCCGCGCTCACCGCTGGGCAAAGGCCTGCTGGGCAAGTTCGAAGGCGATGATGTGGAGATTCTGGTGGCGGGCACTCGGCAACAGTTCGCTGTCACCGAGGTGGTCTAGGCCGCTTTCGGGCTGATCAGTGAACCGGCAGTTCGACGCCGTCGAACAGCTCTTCCAGTTCCTGTTTGTTGTGGCATTGGATAGCCTTGGCCATGACTTCGCGGGTCAGGTGCGGGGCGAACTTTTCGATGAAGTCGCACATGAAACCACGCAGGAAGGTGCCGCGACGGAAACCGATCTTGGTCACGCTGGATTCGAACAGCTCGCTGGCATCAAGCACCACCAGGTCGTTATCGAGCTTGGTGTCGACCGCCATCTTCGCCACGATCCCTACACCCAGGCCCAGGCGAACATACGTCTTGATCACGTCGGCGTCGGCGGCGGTGAACACCACTTTGGGCGTCAGGCCACGGTGACTGAAGGCTTCGTCGAGTTTCGAACGGCCGGTGAAACCGAACACATAAGTCACGATCGGGTACTCGGCCAGTGCTTCGAGGGTCAGCTTCGACAGCTTGGTCAGTGGGTGTCCCTGAGGGACGACCACGCAGCGGTTCCAGCGATAGCACGGCATCATCACCAGATCGCCGAACAGCTCCAGCGCTTCGGTGGCGATGGCGAAATCCACTGTGCCGTCAGCGGCCATTTCGGCGATCTGCATCGGTGACCCCTGGTGCATGTGCAGGGCAACGTCCGGGTACTGCTTGATGAAATTGCTGATCACCGGCGGCAACGCATAACGCGCCTGGGTATGGGTGGTGGCAATCGACAGGGTGCCTTTCTTCTCGTTGGAGAATTCCTGGGCGATCTGCTTGATGCTTTCGACCTTGCGCAAGATCTCGCCGGCGGTGGTAATGATGCGCTCGCCGGCCGGGGTGACGCGGGTCAGGTGCTTGCCGCTGCGGGCGAAGACCTCGACGCCCAGTTCGTCTTCCAGCAGGCGGATCTGTTTACTGATGCCCGGTTGCGAGGTGTAAAGGCTTTGGGCGGTAGCGGAAACGTTGAGGTCGTGGTGCGCCACTTCCCAGATGTAGCGCAATTGTTGAAGCTTCATATGAATCCCTCAAAGCAGATAGACGCCACGGGCATCAGCGACGGTATATAACTATATTAATGGTTTGAAGAATAAATCTAGAACTTTTTATCAGTTTCCCACTATTCGTGTTCTAGCGATCCCCTTGGCGACGACGTTGCACCAGCGGCACCAGGTAAACCGGCACCTTTGACAGTTGCAACACACGCGCTGCGGTCCGGCCCAACGGCGTTTCCGCACCAGCACCATGGCTATGACTACCTACGATCAGCAAATCCACAGAGAGTTTCTGCGCCTGGTCGAGAATCACCTGCGACGGATCACCCTGCAGCACCCGCACCGCCTGAATCCGCTCCAGATCCTGCTCACCCTCGTCCCCCAGCTCCTCACGAAAACTGTCGAGTACCCGCTGCTCGATATTGGCGATGACCGTGTTCAGCCCCTGGCTGTGAAACTCGTTCAGCGCCTGCTCATCGAGATAACTCTGAAGCACCGATTCGGCGAACAGTCCCATCGGTTCCACCGCATGCACCACGTACAAGTCGGCATTGAATGTCCGGGCCAATGCCAAGGCATGCTGCATCACCAAAGGTGCATACAGGCCGAGGTCAGTGGCATAGAGCATCGAGCGAATCATATGACCTCCTCGATTGCCAACATGGCGGAGATTGATTCAGCTTAGCAGTGCCTTGAGAAGTACGACGTCCGGCGCAACACGTTGATCGGCGGGCTTAAACCTTTTGCTCGTTGCTTATGCCATGCGGCACATGACCGGTAGCGACGACTTCCCGGGCCAACTCGCAGTGACCGGCCTGATCATCGAAAAACACATCGGCGGCGAAGGCTTCGAGAAACGCCGACTTGGTCAAGCCACCGAGGAACAGCGATTCATCCAGCCGGATGTCCCATTCGCGCAAGGTGCGGATCACCCGCTCGTGGGCCGGTGCCGAACGGGCCGTCACCAGTGCCGTGCGGATCGGGCAGGCGCCATCCGGGAACTCGCGCTGCAACAGGTTCAGCGCCGCGAGAAAACCTTTGAACGGTCCACCTCGCAAGGGCTCGCGGGCGGCTTCGCGTTCGTTGGCCTGAAACGCCTCCAGGCCACAGGCCTGATAAACGCGCTCGGATTCGTCGGAAAACAGCACCGCATCGCCGTCGAAAGCAATGCGCAATTCATCGCTGGCAGCACGACTCGCGCCTCCCGACAGAATGGTCGCCGCGGCAAAGCCCGCGTCCAGGGCACTGCGCACATCTTCGGTATGGGTGGAAAGAAACAGGTCACAGCCAAAGGCCTTGAGATAGGGATAAGGACTGCGTCCGCCGACGAACGCCGCGCGGGAAATTGCCAATCCATGGTGATTGATTGAGTTGAACACCCGCAGGCCGGTGTCGGCGCTGTTACGCGACACCAGGACCACCTCGACCCGGGCGCGGCCGAGGCTGGCATTGAGGTTGAGCAGTTTCTGCACCAACGCAAAGGCGTCCCCGGGTTCGAGGATTTCGTCTTCGTGCTCGATCTGATACTGCCGGTAGGCTTCAACACCACTCGACAGGTAGACCTTGTGGCTTTCGCTCAGGTCGAACAGTGCACTCGACGAAATCGCCAGCACCAGTTTGTCGTCGATAGTCTTCGCCATGCCCTTGCCCCCTCAGGTTGATCGACTCAGCGATTGCGTCGATCGATAAATCCCAGACTGCGATACAAGGCCTCGATCCTCGGTAATTCGCATCCCGCTGCCTTTGCCGCCGCCAGTGGCCGGCCGTAAATGGCGTCCAGCTCCAGCGGTCGCTTGTGCAGAAAATCGTGGTACATGCTCGGCCAGTAGTCGGGCATTTTCTCGGTCACCATGAACAAATGCTCGGCGTACCCCGCCGGAACCTCATGACCGCAAGCGATTGCCCCCTGGACCACTTCGGCCATCAGCGCCTTGATCAGCTCACGGCTATCGGCATCGGCCATCAACGGCGTGGTGCTGGCCCCCAGCAACACCGACAGTCCGTTGTAAGGGATATTCCAGACCAGCTTTTGCCAGCGCGCCTGGTGCAAGTTCGCCATGGCCTGGGAGTCGATGCCGGCGGTACGGAACAGCCCGACGCCTTCCTCGACGATGGCGGCGCGCGCCGCCCCCTCGGCGGCCGGACCACTGTGGTAGCCAACGTGCACCGCACCGAGCGCCTGGTGGGTGACGACGCCGGGCCCCTCGCGATGGACGCAGATATAGCAGAGCCCGCCCAGCACATGCAGCGAATCGGGCAACAACTCACGCAGGCTGTCTTCGACGTCCAGGCCATTTTGCAAAAGCAGCACCTTGGCATTTGGCGCTGCGGCCTGAAGGATGGCCGGGGCCAGGTCTGCGTTGCTGGTGGTTTTCGCCCCCACCAGCAACCAGTCACAGGGCGGCATGTCTTCAGCCGCCGCATAAGCCTGCACCGGGTTCAGCGTCAGCGCGCCGTGCACGGCGCTGTCAAGTTGCAGCCCGCGCTCGGCCACCGCGGAAAACTCGCTGCGCAACAGAAAATGCACATCGAAGCCGGCCCGCGCCAGCATCACTCCATAGAAACCGCCGATTGCACCGGTCCCGATAATACCGACCGTCGGCTTGGCAACTGCCCCCATCATGGCAACTCCTCTGCTGTTCGACTCAACGCCTGACGTATTGCCCGATTGAGCTCGGTACCGGTCAGGCGCGAATGCAATGCCCCAAAGAATTCACCGTCGCGCACCACAAACAGCGCCGGCAAATGAAAGACCTGATATCGCTCGACCACCCCTCCATTGTTCCCGGCGTCGATCCAGCACAGCCGATCGACGGCCAGATCGATTGTCGGTAATTGCTCACGGGCAAAACGGCAACTGGAGCAGCCGACACTGGTGAAAACAACCAGCGACACACCGTTCATCGTCAGTAGCCGTTGGTCGGCGTCGAAATCGGTCAGCTGCAATTCGACCACTATACTGGGGGAAACAATGTCAGATGGCCGACACATGGAGTCCGTGTTCATGGGACGTTTTATTCCTCATCCTGACGATGTGCCCGTCGAATTAACGTTATTCAAACCCGAGTGTATTTCGCGGCATCAGATGCACACTAGCAGCCTTGGCGGCATGGCTTGCAACTATCACCGCGCGTGGCGTTACGGTACAGCGCTTGAAGTGCGCATGCCGACCCTCAATCCCGATTTGCGCATTCTGGGCTATGTAGCCTGGTGCTTGCGACGCAAGCACGGCTATCTGGTGGGCATTGCCTTTCTCGACGAACAGACGCTGTTCAGTGCCCGGATGGGCGAGCAGGTGTGCCAGATCGAACGTTATTGCCGCCAGCACGATGCCCACAATGACCTTCAGGAAGTACAGGCGCTGGCGCTGGAGTGGGTCCAGGAACATGCCGATGAGTTCTCTCACGACAGGGTCCACCGGGCATTTGCACAATCAATGCAGGATTAACGTGCTTTCACAGGCGGGAATTCCTGGAGAATGCCCGCTAAAGCCGCGCCTGCCCATTGTCGAGCCACGGTGTAACGCGCTAAGGTTCGGGTCCCCGACGCGCTTAATTTGCTGTGCTCCGCCGCGCGGGTTCGCTGGCGGCCGGCACCCGTGACCTGACGAGTAAACGATGGCTGATTTACCGATCAACGACCTAAACGTCGCCTCCAACGAGACGCTGATCACCCCCGATCAGCTCAAGCGTGACATCCCCCTGAGCGACGCCGCCCTGCGCACCGTCACCAAGGGCCGTGAAGTCATTCGCAACATTCTTGATGGCACCGACCATCGTCTGTTCGTGGTCATCGGGCCTTGCTCGATCCACGACATCAAGGCGGCCCATGAATACGCCGAGCGCCTGAAAGTGCTCGCCGCGGGAGTCTCCGATACCTTGTATCTGGTGATGCGCGTGTATTTCGAAAAGCCACGTACCACCGTCGGCTGGAAAGGTTTGATCAACGACCCCTACCTGGACGACTCGTTCAAGATCCAGGACGGTCTGCACATCGGTCGTCAGTTGCTGCTGGACCTGGCCGAAATGGGCCTGCCGACCGCCACTGAAGCCCTGGACCCGATCTCCCCGCAGTATCTGCAGGACCTGATCAGCTGGTCGGCCATCGGCGCGCGTACCACCGAGTCCCAGACCCACCGTGAAATGGCTTCCGGCCTGTCCTCGGCAGTCGGCTTCAAGAACGGCACCGACGGCGGCCTGACCGTGGCGATCAACGCCCTGCAATCGGTTTCCAGCCCGCACCGTTTCCTGGGCATCAACCAGGAAGGTGGCGTGTCGATCGTGACCACCAAGGGCAACGCATACGGCCACGTCGTGTTGCGCGGTGGCAATGGCAAGCCGAACTACGATTCGGTCAGCGTCGCCCTGTGCGAACAAGCGCTGAACAAAGCGAAGATCAAGCCGAACATCATGGTCGATTGCAGCCACGCCAACTCCAACAAGGACCCGGCCCTGCAACCGCTGGTGATGGAGAACGTCGCCAACCAGATCCTCGAAGGCAACCAGTCGATCATCGGCCTGATGGTCGAAAGCCATTTGAACTGGGGCTGCCAGGCCATTCCGAAAGACCTTGCCGACCTGCAATACGGCGTGTCGATCACCGATGCCTGCATCGACTGGACCGCTACCGAGAACACCTTGCGCAGCATGCATGCCAAGCTCAAGGATGTGCTGCCTAAACGCGATCGCACCTGATCGGCACTCGATGCAGATAAAAGCGCAGACAAAAAAACGCCGGGCACTGCCCGGCGTTTTTTTATGTGTTCGTTTAGCTGAAGATCACTGGCTCAGCTTGGCCGCATGCCGCTGGTGACGCTCCATGTAGCGCTCGACGTAGGAGCACGATGGAATGACCGTGTAGCCCATTTCCTCGGCGTATTCCAGCGCCTTCTCGGTCAGTGCCGCGGCAATGCCACGACCACGCAATGCGTTAGGCACGAACGTGCGGTAGATATCCAGGGTCTGTTTTCCCAGATCCATATAGGTCAGGTAGGCACGATGACCGTCCACATTGGTCTCGAACTGATGACCAGCCTGGTCATGGTGGATGGACAACGCCTCGCTCATCACTACTCCTCGCGGGTCTTGAATTCCGACCCCTACCTTACCGATGTTTTTCCGGCGAAGGAACAACTACGCCACCCCGTGCCTGAATGGACACCGAGAAGAGCTACACCGATCTCGCGCAACCGAGCACGTACAAATAGTAGGCACCATTGGCAGAAATGCTCAAGGTACGCTCGTCATCATGCTCGTTGGCGGGGGTGCCGCTCCGGGTCACGCAGGAACGGCTCGCCCAAGGGTCTCCCCGGGGGCGTCAGCCTGAACATTGCCGGATGTTGAGACTTGAGACGAACGCCCGTTGTTAAAGTCACCAGAACATAGAGAAAGATATGAGAGGCGTCGCGCAAAATCCGAACAAAAGTGTAGACGAATCCATCTAGACAGACTTTAGCCAAGACCGCAAAAAGAGCTCTAGGCGCGGGGAACTTTTCCTCGCCGGCTCGCTCATCTCGGGCCTCCCAGCTGGATATTTTTTAAACAGTGCAGTTAAAAGTTGCTCGAAAAAGAATCAACGCCTACAATTTTTTTTGCTTCTTGCTTTACGTCAGTTTACTTACGACAAGTAATGGGTAGTATGTACGCCGGCTATTTCCTCAATCGGAGGAGACAGCCACTTAATAGAAAGTCCTTGAAGGGGAACACGATGAACAACGTTCTGAAATTCTCTGCTCTGGCTCTGGCCGCAGTTCTGGCTACCGGTTGCAGCAGCGCATCGAAAGAAACCGAAGCACGTCTGACTGCTACTGAAGACGCAGCAGCTCGCGCCCAAGCTCGTGCAGACGAAGCTTACCGTAAAGCTGATGAAGCTCTGGCTGCTGCTCAAAAAGCACAACAGACTGCTGACGAAGCTAACGAGCGTGCACTGCGCATGCTGGAAAAAGCTAGCCGCAAGTAATAGTCCTTCGGGATTGTTATCAAGCCGACCCATTTTTGGGTCGGCTTTTTTATTGCCCGCATTTCGTGCGGGCATGAAAAAACCCGCCGACACTTCAAGCATCGGCGGGTTCTTTTCAAGGATTACTGCAGCGGATCGAGTGGCGCGCTGGTCACCATCGGGGTGTTGCTGCTGGGCACGCCGATTTCCACCGGCAGGCCGTCTTCAGCCGCGACGACGTCACGTACCACGTCCCAGTTCATGCGCAGGTTGTTGGTGATGTCCTCACGCTTGAGCATCGCGTTGATCACCGCCGTGTGCTTGTCGACCACCGACGGGTTGCCCTTGTCGTCCAGCGGCGTGTGCGCTTCCAGGTAAACCTTGCCGCCACTCACGCCGAACTTGTACGAATCGTTGATGATGCGCACCGACGTGCCTACCGGCACCATGCCGGCCATTTCCAGCACGTTGTTGTTGAACATGCGGAAGCAACCGTGGCTGGTGCGCATCCCGATGCCGAACTTCTTGTTCGAACCGTGGATCAGGTAGCCAGGGGTGCCCAGCGTGAATTTGAAAGGCCCCAGCGGGTTATCCGGGCCTGCCGGCACGACGTTGGGCAGTGGGTCACCGTCGGCGGCGTGTTCGGCCTTGATCGACGCTGGAGGGGTCCAGGTCGGGTTCGGCGTCTTGGCGATGATGCTGGTGTGGGCAATGGGCGAGCCCCAGCCTTCACGACCGATACCCAACGGGAAGGTGTACACCACGTTCCGGCCTTTCGGGTAGTAGTAGAGGCGGTACTCGGCCAGGTTGATGACGATGCCTTCACGTGGGCCCGGCGGCAGGATGAAGCGGGTCGGCAGCACGATTTCGGTGCCCGCGCCCGGCAACCATGGATCGACGCCCGGGTTGGCCGCGACCATTTCCGAGTAGCCCAGGTCGTAGGCCGTGCCAAGGTCGGCGAAGGTATCTTCGTACTTGGCCTTGATCACTTGCACCTGGCCGATGATGTCTTCACCAGGCGGTGGCAGGGGTAACTCCAATGCTGCTACGGGGCCTGCCACACAAAGTGCGGCAAGGGACAGGCAGCGGGTGACGGCAGGAAAACGCGGCAACATCCGGAAAATCCTTCGCATGATCGACAGAGGTATAAGAACGGGATTGTACACCGCCGTCCGTAATTTCGGGGAGTTGCACCGATAGAGCGCGTCATGCAGGGAAAAGTTCGCAGCCTGCTGCAACTCCTACAGTTCGAACCGCAGCTCCGGCCAGATCGGCGAGGTACCGCGCTTTTGCGACTCGAGAATGGCCCGGCACAATGAGCACAGGCGCTGGTCCTGGAACACCCGGCGATCGACGCTCGACCAGCGCGGTTGCGCCGGCAACAGACTGCCGCACAGGGTCCGGTCCGCTGAGCCGCCAAGCTCCAGCTGACGAGTCACCAGATGCACCCGCACTTCCTGGCAGGCGAACAGGTCCAGCTGTTCATCAGGCTCGATCAGTTGGTAGGCAAATAGTGACCAGGCGGGACGCGGCATCGGGGGCTCCAAATCGGGGGCGCCACCTTAGCCGAAAGCCCGCGCCTAGAAAAGTGTCATAACAGCGGTTTTAGCGTAGGCCAGACATTTTCCAGCAACTTGTCCTGGGCCCCGGCAGCCGGGTGTATGCCATCGGCCTGCATCAAGTCGGGATGACCGCCCACGCCGTCGAGGAAAAACGGAACCAGAGGGATTTTTTTCTCTTGGGCTACATTGCTGTAGGCCTCGGCGAAGGCCTTGGTGTAACGCGCACCATAATTGGGAGGCAACTGCATGCCGAGCAACAACACCTTGGCACCGCTGGCGCGAGAGCTGTCGATCATAGCCGCAAGGTTTTGTTGCAATTGCGTGGGCAGCAACCCGCGCAGTCCGTCATTACCGCCCAACTCGAGGATGACCAGCTCCGGCTTATGCTCTGCAAGCAGCGCCGGCAGCCGCGCCTGGCCTCCGGCACTGGTGTCGCCGCTGATGGACGCATTGACCACTTTATCGTCAAAACCTTCGCGCTTAAGCCGCTGCTCAAGCAAAGACACCCACCCTTGCCGGGTATCCAGTCCGAAACCGGCGCTGATACTATCGCCAACGATCAGGACAGTACCCGCCGCTGCGTTCTGGGCCATGCACATCAAGGCCAGGCCAGCACTCAAAAACCACACACGCATCGGATTCTCCATGGGCGCAAGCATTCTCACCGCGAAGAACCTTAGCAAAGTGGTTCCCAGCGCGGAAGGTGAACTGACCATCCTGCACCAACTCAGCCTGGAACTGAACAAGGGCGATAGCCTGGCCATCGTCGGCGCGTCCGGTTCCGGCAAATCCACCCTGCTGGGGCTGCTCGCCGGCCTCGACCTGCCGAGCAGCGGTGAAGTCACCCTCGCCGGGCAAGGCTTGAGCAATCTCGACGAAGACCAGCGCGCGCGCATCCGCGCAGAACATGTGGGTTTTGTGTTTCAGTCCTTCCAGTTGCTCGACAGCCTCAACGCCCTGGAAAACGTCATGCTGCCGCTGGAACTCGATGGCCGAAAAGATGCCCGCGACCGCGCCACCGAGCTGTTGCAACGGGTCGGACTGGGCAAGCGCCTGACCCATTCGCCACGCCAGCTCTCCGGCGGTGAACAGCAGCGCGTGGCGATTGCCCGGGCGTTTGCCGCCGAACCCGACGTACTGTTCGCCGATGAACCTACCGGCAACCTCGACAGCCACACCGGCGAGCGCATCAGTGACCTGCTGTTCGAACTCAACAAGGAGCGCGGCACGACCCTGGTACTGGTGACTCACGACGAACGCCTGGCACATCGCTGCCGGCGCCTGATCCGCCTTGAAGCCGGCCTGCTGGTCGCCCCTCTGGAGGCTTGATGGCCCATCTGCCGCTGCTGCGTCTCTTCAGTCTCGCCATCCGCCAGTTGCTGCGCGACGCCCGTGCCGGCGAGTTGCGCGTGTTGTTCTTCGCCCTGGTGGTGGCGGTGGCGGCGAGCACTGCCATCGGTTACTTCGGCGCCCGCCTGAACGGCGCGATGATGCTGCGCGCCACCGAATTCCTCGGTGCGGACCTGCTGCTCGAAGGCAGCTCGCCGGCGCGACCCGAACAGATAAAAAGCGGCACCGAGCTGGGCCTGGAACACGCGCAGGTGGTGGAGTTCTCCAGCGTCATCGCCACTGACAGTGGCATCCAGCTGTCCAGCATCAAGGCTGCCGATGATGTCTACCCGCTGCGCGGCGAACTGAAAAGCGCCCCTGCCCCTTTCGCCCCGCAAGAGTCCGGCGGCGGTCCGAAGCCCGGTGAGGCCTGGGTCGAAGCGCGGCTGTTGACCGCGCTGGACCTGAAGATCGGCGACAGCATCGATGTCGGCATGAAAAACCTGACGCTGGCGCGAGTACTGACCTACGAACCCGACCGTGCCGGCAACTTCTACAGCCTGACGCCACGGGTCTTGATCAACCTCGCCGACCTCGCCGCCACTGGCGTGGTGCAACCCGGCAGCCGGGTCAGTTACCGCGAGCTCTGGCGTGGCAAGCCCGAAGCACTGGAAACTTATCGCCAACTGATCAAACCCGGCCTCGCGGCCAATCAGCGCATCCAGGATGCCCGGGATGGCAACCGGCAGATTGGTGGGGCTCTGGGCAAGGCTGAACGTTATCTGAATATGGCCAGTCTGGTGGCGGTGTTGCTGGCCGGCGTGGCAGTGGCGCTGTCGGCGACGCGTTTCGCCATGCGTCGGTTCGACGCCAGCGCACTGTTGCGTTGCCTGGGATTGTCGCGCCGGGAAACCATGGTGCTGTTCGGTTTGCAGCTGACGGTGCTCGGCCTGCTTGCCAGCATCAGCGGCGCTGTCATCGGCTGGCTGGCACAGCTGGGGCTGTTTGCCTTGCTGCATGACTTGCTGCCGACCGATGTACCGCCGGGCGGGTTGCTCCCAGCCATCGCCGGGATCGGCACCGGGCTGGTGGCATTGGCAGGGTTTGCCTTGCCGCCGCTGGCGGCGCTGGGTCGGGTGCCACCGTTACGCGTGTTGCGTCGCGACCTGCTACCGATTCCGTCGAGCACCTGGATGGTTTACGGTGCAGCGCTGGGCGCCCTTGGCTTGATCATGTGGCGCTTGAGTCTGGACCTGGTGCTGACCTTCGCCCTGCTCGGCGGCGGCGTGATTGCAGCGTTGGTGCTGGGGGGCTTGCTGTTGCTGCTGTTGAAAAGCCTGCGGCGCATGCTCGCCCGCGCCTCGTTGCCGTGGCGCCTCGGCCTTGGCCAATTGCTCCGTCACCCACTGGCAGCCGCCGGGCAAGCCCTGGCGTTCGGCCTGATCCTGCTGTCGATGGCGTTGATTGCATTGCTACGGGGCGAGCTGCTGGATACCTGGCAAAACCAGTTGCCGAAAAACGCTCCCAACTATTTCGCCCTGAACATCCTGCCCGCGGACAAGCAGGCATTCACCGATCGCCTGATCTCGGTGTCGGCGCAATCGGCACCGCTGTACCCGGTCGTGCCGGGACGGCTGATCAGCATCAATGGTGAACCGGTGCAGCAAATCGTCAGCAAGGATTCGGCCGGTGACCGGGCGATCCAGCGCGACCTGAGCCTGACCTGGGCAGCAGACCTGCCAGCGGGTAACAAGATCACAGCAGGCGACTGGTGGCCCGAGCAACCACCGGATGAAATTCCCGGCGTGTCGGTGGAAGGCAAGGTCGCCGAAAGTCTGAAACTCAAGCTCGGTGATCACATGGTCTTTACCGTCGGCGGGGCCAATCGCGAGGCGAAGGTCACCAGCCTGCGGGAGATCAACTGGGACAACTTCCAGCCAAACTTCTTCATGATCTTCCAGCCCGGCACCTTGAAGGACCTGCCGGCGACCTACCTGACCAGTTTCTATCTGGCAGCGGGTCATGATCAGCAAATCGTCGACCTGTCCCGCAGTTTTCCAGCGGTCACCATCCTGCAAGTCGAAGCGCTGCTGGCGCAGTTGCGCAGCATCCTGGCCCAGGTCACCCTGGCGGTTGAATATGTACTGTTGTTTGTATTGGCAGCGGGAATGGCCGTGCTGTTTTCCGGCTTGCAGGCGACACTGGATGAGCGCATCCGTCAGGGTGCGCTGTTGCGGGCGCTGGGCTCGGAACGGCAATTGCTGGTCAAGGCGCGGCGGATCGAATTCGGCCTGCTCGGTGCTGTCAGCGGCTTGCTGGCCGCGCTGGGGTCGGAAGTCGTGAGCCTGATGCTGTACCGCTATGCGTTCGACCTGCCCTGGCATCCGCATCCATGGCTGCTGGTACTGCCACTGATCGGTGCAGTGCTGATCGGCGGCGCCGGTGTGTTCGGCACCCGCCGCGCCTTGAACGCCAGCCCCCTGACAGTCCTGCGTGAGGGTTGATAAACTCAGCCGCTCACTCTCAAAGAAATCACCATGAGCCGTTATCGCCCTCCCCGCACCGCCGGCACCGCGCTGATCACCCCCGAAGGTGAAGCGCGGATGCGCGCCGAGTTTCATGAACTCTGGCACGTGCGGCGACCGCAAGTGACGCAATCTGTCAGCGAAGCCGCGGCACAGGGCGATCGCTCGGAAAACGCCGAATACACCTACGGCAAAAAGATGCTGCGCGAGATCGACAGCCGCGTGCGTTTTCTCACCAAACGCCTGGAAGCGCTCAAGGTCGTCAGCGAGAAGCCCAGCGACCCGAACAAAGTCTATTTCGGCGCCTGGGTCACCATCGAAGACGAAGATGGCAAGGAATCGCGTTATCGCATCGTCGGGCCGGATGAGCTGGATTTGAAACAGGGCCTGATCAGCATCGACTCGCCGCTGGCCCGCGCCCTGATCGGCAAGGCGCTGGACGCCGAAGTTCGGGTCCAGACACCGACCGGTGAGCAGTGCGTGTACATCGTGGCGATCGAGTATTTATAAGCCGCAGCGCGCTGAGCCTCAGCGACGGGTAATCAGCCCTTGTCGGGCAACGCGGGTCAATTGTTTGATGACTTCATGGGCCTCTTCAGCGCTGGGCGACTGAATCACCGCCAGATCAAAGCTGTCGCTGGCAAATCGAGCCAGGGATTCCCCGTCTTCGACAAACTGGATCAGGAACGCTGCCGGACCACCGGTGCGACGCGGCCAGCCATCGAGGTAGCGCAAGAGCGTCGGCTGATGTTTACCGCCAAGCAGGATTTTTGGGTTGCGCTGGGTGAGATGTGCCGTGATCGGCGCGGGACGTACAACCGGGCTTAGTGCATTCATCGTTTCGTGTCTCTGCCTCAAAAGTCTGCATGGCAGGTGAGAGGCAACACCGAACCAGCGCTTTAGCGGTATTTCGAAGCCTGTTTCAAGCTTCTATCGGCAACTGAGTGAGTCACCTGGCGCCCCGCAAGTAGCTGTTTAAATCGGCGCATGAGCAGCATCCTAGAGAAGCTGACCGGACAGTGTCAAGAATGACGCACAACAAAAAAGACTCCGTAATCGGACCGCATCAAAGCGCAATCTGCCCCGAATCCTGAAAATGGCACATAAGAAAAATGCCCGTATCTTGCGATACGGGCATTTCCTTTAACCGGCCAGCAGGTTGATCGAGCCAGGCTCTTTCAATCGATCGCTCAGGATCAGTGACGCTTGTGACCTTTGGCCAGGTTGCTGCCCACGCCACCGCCCAATGCGCCGCCCAGGCCTGCGCCGATGGTGGAACCGGTCTTGCCGCCCAGGCTGTTGCCGATCACCGAACCGCCAGCGGCGCCCACGCCACCGCCGATCGCAGCGCTGGTGCGGTGGCCTTTCTTGGCGGCAACAGCACTGCCCGCCGCGCCTGCTACACCCGCGCCAATCGCTGCCCCGGTGCTGCCGCCCATGCTTTGACCGACGACATTACCCAGCGCGCCACCCAAACCGCCACCGATGGCGGCAGTGCCGTCGCCAGCCATTGCACCTTGTGCGACCAGAAGACCCAGAACCAAAGCAGGCAGTGTGAAACGCATGACAAAAACCTCAAAAATAGGGATGAAAATCAAAAGGGTCGAGATTGAAAGCTTTAGAGGAGACAAAGTCCAGACATGCGCGCACTCAACCTCGGAGTTGGCGACGGTTGGACAGCAATTATGGAAAAGGTTTTATGACAGGCAAAAAAAAGCCCGCTGGGGAACGGGCAGGGTGTTGCTTTCTAACGGATGAGTTGAGCCTACGTAGGACCTTGTGAAAACTTTGTGAAAAACCAGCCAGGTTAAATATTCGTTCACAGAATCTTCAAATGCTGAAGCCAGGGCACAAAAAACCCCGCTCAATGACGGGGTTCGCTTGCTGGTTTATTACTTCCTGGCCGGAGCCGTCACCTTGGGGAGAAACTTCCCTTTCAGCACTCGGCAAGCCTTGGTCTTGATTTTGTCGACCTCGGTCTGGTCTTCGCCGAAGCTGGCTACGTATGCAGTCTGTCCACACTTGACGTAATTGTTGATCGGATATTCCGCTCCGTCGTCTTCGATGTACGGATCAGTCATCTCTTCACCCCTCTTCAAAAGCGGAGTCGACACCGGCAAGCCCTATTGCCGAAAAAATATCGACCACCAAGGATTTTGAGACTAGCCGGTCATTACTGGACTTGTAGTTCAGATTACCCGATGCCCGACGAATGGCCCCACCCCGATCACCTCAGCTTGACCGCCGTTCCAGTCACAAACACCACCACCATTCCTCCTTTGCCGGCCGGCATGCTGATCTCGAAATCGAGCCCTACCACGGCATCTGCCTGAAGTGCCCGCGCCCGCTCCTTGATCTCGTCAGTGGCCTGGATGCGCGCCTCCCTCAACGCCTGCTCCAGCGTCTGAGAACGCCCACCGAAAAAATCCCGCATCCCGGCGAACATATCGCGGATGACGTTGATGCCCTGTACCGACTCGGCACTGACAATGTCCAGGTAGGCGGTAATTTGTCGCCCTTCGATAGCGTGGGTCGTGGTGGTGATCATGGGAGGTCCTTGTTGTTCAGAAAGTGAGGCAGCGCGTCACATGCCGGCAAAGTTCCGCATATCAACGCTTTAAGAAATCAGCCCCATAAAAACACAAAACCCCTGGCTTCTTTCGAAACCAGGGGTTTTGTTTACATCGAATTTGGCGGTGAAGGAGAGATTCGAACTCTCGATACAGTTTCCTGTATACACACTTTCCAGGCGTGCTCCTTAAGCCACTCGGACACTTCACCGTATCTCTTCAAACATGTTCTGTCTGTCGAGGCGCGCTAATGTAGTCGAAAGCTTTTCTGATGGCAAACATTTTTTTAGAATTTTCATGCGCTTAACGCGATTAGCCGTTTCAAGCCAGTCGGGGCAATGGCAAACCGGCCAAACTCTGTCTTGGCACACGCCTCTATATAGAGGGCAATGCGCCGCTGGCGGGGCGGGCTACGCTTGGCGGGCGGGGAAAGGGTGACTGGCGGGTCAGTCATAGCGCTTTACCTGGCCTGTGGCGGTGGGTAACTTCAGCCCAACTTTATTGAAAGGAATGGCGTCATGAGTGAGTTGATTTCTTACCATCTCGAAGACGGTATCGCGACCCTGACCCTGAACAATGGCAAGGTCAATGCCATTTCCCCGGACGTGATTGCTGCCTTCAACGCTGCGCTGGATCAGGCGGTGACTGATCGTGCGGTGGTGATCATTACCGGTCAGCCGGGCATTCTCTCGGGCGGTTACGATTTGAAGGTGATGACGTCCGGCCCTAAAGAAGCCGTGGCGCTGGTCACTTCCGGCTCGACGCTGGCCCGCCGCCTGTTGTCGCACCCGTTCCCGGTGATTGTGGCTTGCCCTGGCCATGCCGTGGCCAAGGGCGCGTTCCTGCTGCTGTCCGCTGACTATCGCATCGGTGTCGACGGCCCGTTCAGCATCGGCCTGAACGAAGTACAGATCGGCATGACCATGCACCACGCCGGTATCGAGCTGGCCCGTGATCGCCTGCGCAAATCGGCGTTCCACCGCTCGGTGATCAACGGTGAAATGTTCAATCCGCAGACGGCAGTGGATGCCGGTTTCCTTGACGTGGTGGTGTCTGCCGAAGAGCTGCAAGGCGCAGCACTGGCGGCGGCTCGTCAGTTGAAGAAGATCAACATGACCGCACACAAGAACACCAAGCTGAAAGTACGCAAGGAACTGCTGGAAACCCTGGATAACGCAATCATCCAGGATCAGGAGCATTTGGGTTAAGACCCAACCTGCAGCAACGAAAAGCCCGACCGTCGTGTCGGGCTTTTCGTACGCGCCGTGCTGAAAAGCCTGCAACCGCTCTAGAACGCGTCTGACCCATCAGTCGGAAACATGTACTTAAACATCGGCTATCTCCCGCTTCTTTAGCGGCAATTGCCGAAAACAGTGCACATCCGTACACTGCGCCACCTTTTGTCCCGGTGGGGCCTGAAAATGCTGTTTGCTTTACGTATGTCATTGATGGGCTTGCACTTTATTATCGCGGGTGTGCTGGGCGTGATTCTCGGCCTGTGCCGACCGTTCAATCCGGACAACAGTCGTCTATGTGCCCGCCTCTACGCATGGCCGGCGATGTGCATTCTGCGTTTGCGGGTGAAGACCGACGTCGGGCCGCTGATGGATAAACCTGACAGCTGCGTGATCGTCGCCAACCACCAGTCCAACTACGACCTGTTTGTATTCGGCAACGTAGTGCCCCGCCGTACCGTGTGCATCGGTAAAAAGAGCCTTAAGTGGGTACCGTTGTTCGGCCAGTTGTTCTGGCTGGCCGGTAATGTGCTGATCGACCGTGGCAATGCGCAGAAAGCACGCCAATCGATGTTGACCACCACCCACACCCTGCAAAACGAAGACACCTCGATCTGGGTCTTCCCCGAAGGCACGCGCAATCTGGGCGAAGAGTTGTTGCCGTTCAAGAAAGGCGCCTTCCAGATGGCGATCGCGGCCGGGGTGCCGATCGTGCCGGTGTGCGTCAGCAGTTACGTCAAGCACATGCGATTGAACCGCTGGCGCAGTGGGAAAATTCTGATTCGCTCGCTGCCGGCCATTCCTACCGCCGGATTGAGTCTGGACGACATGCCCATGCTGATCGCCCAGTGCCGCGAGCAGATGCGCGAATGCATCGACTCAATGGACCGGCAACTGCAAGCCGCTTGAATGAAACCCGCCCTGTGCGGGTTTTCTTTTGTCTGCGCTTATACCTGCGAACCCGGCAGATTTCACTGACGCTCCGGCAGCAGACAGGGCTAAGCTGGACACCGCCTGCCATTATTGCCAATGAACACCTGCTAACAAGAAGTGAATCACCATCATGGGTAGAGTTGTTGCTGCTGCGGTTTACAGCGCTGGTAAGAAAGTCACCAATATCACCCTCGACGAAGGCGCCGCCTGGGCAGCAAAGCCGGGGCACTTTGTCTGGATCGGCCTTGAAGAGCCGAGTGCCGAGGAACTGTACAACCTGCAACGCCAGTTCAACCTGCATGAACTGGCCATCGAAGACGCCCTTGAGAAACATAGTCGACCGAAGCTGGAAACCTTCGGCGATGCGCTGTTCATCGTCACGTATTCCCCCATCCGGGAAGAGGGCAAACTCAAGTTTATCGAGACCCATATCTTTGCCGGCAACGGTTACATCATTACCGCACGCAACGGTCACTCGGCGTCCTACGCCTATGTCCGACAACGTTGTGAGGCGCGTCCGTTGTTGCTTGAGCACGGGGAAGATTTCGTACTCTATGCCATCCTCGACTTCGTGATCGAAAACTACCAGCCGATGGGCGAAGCGATCCATGCTGAAATCGACGAGCTGGAACGCAACGTCATGTGCGGCTCGCTGAATGAGCGAGACATACAGAAACTACACAGCCTGCGCCGTGATGTATTGCGCTTGCGTCGATTTGCAGCGCCGATGGTGGAGATCGGCGAAGAACTGCAAAAGCTGAGCTTTCCGTTCATCGACAAGAACATGCGCCCGTATTTCCGCGATGTGCAGATTCATGTCACCCGGCAAATGGAAGATCTGACGACCCTGGCCGATATCGCCAGCCAGACCATCGAGGTCGGCGTGTTGCTGGAGGCGTCACGCCAGAGCGTAGTGCAGCGCAAATTCGCTGCATGGGCGGCGATCCTGGCGTTTCCGACGGCGGTAGCGGGGATTTACGGGATGAATTTCCAGAACATGCCCGAGCTGACCTGGCATTACGGATATTTCGGCGTGCTGGGGTTTATTACGGTGGGATGTGTGAGTTTGTGGGCGAGCTTCAAAAAGTCGGGGTGGCTTTGAAAATTTTTTGTGGCGAGGGAGCTTGCTCCCGCTGGGCAGCGAAGCGGCCCCAAAAAATGGGCCTGCTGCG
>NZ_JBSVWS010000069.1:0-27810 GCF_054071155.1 Pseudomonas sp. SDO5532_S415
CGAAGACTACTTGACTGTCACACCGCCTTCGCGAGCAGGCTCGCTCCCACAATGGGATCGCAAACGGGTCTGAAACGGATATGTACACCTTCCACCCCCATCCCCTGAAAGCATCACGCTAAAATTCGTGAAACTCTTAAATCATTTCAAGAACCATTTATCAAACAAGATGAAAGTAGTTTTCGTGCAGGGACAAGGCTTGTCGCGCAGAGGTACGAATGGCCGGAGCAAATGAAAATCCACCCCACAGGTTTTCATTCAACTTCCACAGGACAAACCCGACATCGCGTCCATGCGAGCGATGGTCAATACTGCATCCCACCCCCGTACCGAGGAGCACCAAGATGCCCCTGACTCTGTACTACCACCCCCTCTCATCGTTCTGCCACAAAGTCCTGATCGCGCTCTACGAACACGGTATCGAATTCGAAAAACGCATCATCGACCTGTCCAGCGCATCCGACCGCGCGGAGCTCGAAGCCCTCTGGCCGATTGGGAAATTCCCGGTGATCCGCGACCACGATCGCCAACGCAACGTGCCGGAATCGAGTGTCATCATCGAATATCTGGACCAGTTGTATGCCGGCCTGCATCAGCTGATTCCCGACGATTGGGACACTGCCTTGCAGGTACGGCTGTGGGATCGTTTTTTTGACCACTACGTCCAGGGGCCGCTGCAACAGATCGTCGCCGATCGTTTGTACGCCACCCAGGGCGACCTGACGAAACAACGTGCCACCCTGTTGACCGCCTACGGCATGCTCGAGCGCCAGTTGCACGCCCGAACCTGGGTGGCCAGCCCGGACTTCAGCCTGGCCGATTGCTCCGCGGCCCCGGCCCTGTTCTATGCCAGCACCCTCGTGCCCTTCCCCGACGACTGCCGATACCTTGGCGAGTATTTCGAGCGTTTGACACAACGACCCTCGATCCAGCGAGTCATCGACGAAGCCAGGCCGTGGTTTTCTTACTACCCATTTGCCGAGGCCATACCGGAGCGGTTCCGCCAACCGTTGTACCAGGCCAACGAAGATTCCTGACAGTTGGCCCGCGCCTTGCTTTGGCTGATGTCGCCGGGGAATGTGGGTGTGCATCCCTGCGGTGCAATCGACTGTGGAGGTGCGCATGGCGGGGCAAGCAACGCTGACGGTACTGACGGCTGCACTGGCAGCCATCGTGATCGTCATGGTCGCGGTATGCGCGGCAGCCGCGGCGGCGCTGGTTACGTCAGCCACCTTCACTGCCATCGGCCTTGGGGAACGGGTCATGCCGGATATCCAGCCCCTGGCGGCCCTGGCCCTCACGCCGAACCAGGCAGTGATCATGGCCACCCTGCAAGCCGGGAGCCTGACCACCGTCACCGAGCTGATGCAACAGGTCAATCTGGCCATGATCATGGCCACGCTCTAACGCCTCCTCGCTCTTGTGGGAGCGAGCCTGCTCGCGAAGTCGGAGTGTCAGGCAACAATGTTGTCGACTGATTCACCGCTTTCGCGAGCAGGCTCGCTCCCACAGGTATGCGCCCGTCCAGCGAAGATCCTTCCCCATAAAGCCAACCCATCACAGGGAAATTACCCAATATCGGGGGTAGTTTCGCCGGGCCGGTTGCGCGTGTGACGATCCCGGCCTATGGTCCAGACGAAGCGTTATTGCCGTAACCCGTGCGATGACTCGCCGACGGTTGATGGCAACCCACCGAGGATCCAAGCAGCGAGGTGACGACATGCCGAACGACTCCCGCCCTGCCGTGCTCGAACTGATCGGCAACACGCCGCTGGTGCGTGTCAGCCGTTTCGATACCGGTCCCTGTACTCTGTTTCTCAAGCTTGAATCACAAAACCCCGGCGGTTCGATCAAGGACCGCATCGGCCTGGCGATGATCGACGCCGCCGAGCGCGACGGCCGCCTCAAGCCCGGCGGCACCATTGTCGAAGCGACCGCGGGCAACACCGGCCTGGGCCTGGCGCTGGTCGGCCGGGCCAAAGGCTACCGGGTGGTGCTGGTGGTGCCGGACAAGATGTCCACCGAGAAAGTCCTGCACCTGAAGGCCATGGGCGCCGAGGTGCACATCACCCGCTCCGATGTCGGCAAGGGCCACCCCGATTACTACCAGGACGTTGCCGGACGGTTGGCCGCGGAAATTCCCGACGCCTTCTTCGCCGATCAGTTCAACAACCCGGCCAACCCGCTGGCCCATGAATGCAGCACCGCGCCAGAGATCTGGGCGCAAACCCAGCATGATGTCGACGCGATCGTCGTCGGCGTCGGCTCTGCCGGCACCTTGACCGGCCTGACCCGGTTCTTCAACCGCGTGCAGCCGAACCTGGAGATGGTGCTGGCCGACCCGGTCGGTTCGGTGATGGCCGAGTACAGCCGCAGCGGCACCCTCGGCACGCCCGGCTCCTGGGCCGTGGAAGGCATTGGCGAAGACTTCATTCCGTCGATTGCCGACCTTTCCAGCGTGCGCCACGCCTACTCGATCAGCGACGAGGAAAGCTTCGATCACGCCCGCCAACTGCTGCGCGCCGAGGGCATTCTCGGCGGTTCGTCGACCGGCACCTTGCTGGCGGCGGCGCTGCGCTATTGCCGCGAGCAAACCGAACCGAAACGGGTGGTCAGCTTCGTCTGCGACACCGGCACCCGTTACCTGTCGAAGGTCTACAACGACCAGTGGATGAACGATCAGGGCCTGTTGCCGAGCAAGCGCTACGGTGACCTGCGCGACCTGATCGCCCGACGTTTCGAGGATGGCCGCGTGATCAGCGTAAGCCCGGACGACACCCTGCTCACCGCTTTCCAGCGCATGCGCCTGGCGGATGTTTCGCAACTGCCGGTGCTAGTCGGCGGCAAGCAACTGGTCGGTGTGATCGACGAGTCCGACATTTTACTGGGGGTGCACGAAGACGCGTCGCTCTTTCGCAAAACCGTCAACAGCGTCATGACCGACAAACTGCAAACTCTTCTTCCCGACGCCACCCGCGCGGAACTGGAAGCTGTCATCGACCGCGGGCTGGTGGCGATCATCGCCGACGCTTCGGGCTTTCATGGCCTGATTACCCGGGTCGACATGCTCAATCACTTACGGAGAACCCTTGCATGAGTCAGCACGATAAAAACGCCGCACCCCGCGGCTTCGCCACCCGGGTGATCCACGCAGGACAGACGCCAGACCCGACCACGGGGGCGCTGATGCCGCCGATCTACGCCAACTCCACCTATCTGCAAGAAAGTCCCGGCGTACACAAGGGCTTCGACTACGGGCGCTCGCATAACCCGACACGCTTTGCGCTGGAACGCTGTGTGGCGGATCTCGAAGGTGGTACCCGGGGTTTCGCTTTCGCCTCGGGGCTGGCGACGATCTCCGCCGTGCTCGAACTGCTTGATGCCGGCTCGCACATCGTCTCCGGCAATGATCTGTATGGCGGCACGTTCCGCCTGTTCGACAAGGTGCGCCAGCGCAGCGCCGGACACCGTTTCAGCTACGTCGACCTGACCAAACCGGGCGCCTTCGAAGCGGCGTTGCAGGACGACACGCGCATGGTGATGGTCGAGACGCCGAGCAATCCCCTGCTGCGTCTCACCGACCTGGCCGCCATCGCCCGCACCTGCCGTGACCGCGGCATCATCTGCGTGGCGGACAACACCTTTGCCAGCCCCTGGATCCAGCGCCCGCTGGAGCTGGGTTTCGACATCGTGCTGCACTCGACGACCAAGTACCTCAACGGCCACTCCGACGTGATCGGCGGCATCGCCGTGGTCGGCCAGAACGCCGAACTGGCCGAGCGCCTGGGCTTCCTGCAAAACGCGGTAGGCGCCATCGCCGGGCCGTTCGACGCCTTCCTCACCCTGCGCGGCGTGAAGACCCTGGCGCTGCGCATGGAACGCCACTGCAGCAACGCGCTGGAACTGGCGCAATGGCTGGAACGTCAGCCACAGGTGGCGCGCGTCTACTACCCGGGCCTGCCCTCGCACCCGCAGCACGAACTGGCGCGTCAGCAAATGCGCGGCTTCGGCGGGATGATCTCACTGGACCTGAACACCGACCTTGCCGGCTCAAAACGTTTTCTGGAAAACGTGCAGATCTTCGCCCTCGCCGAGAGCCTGGGTGGCGTCGAAAGTCTGATCGAACACCCGGCCATCATGACCCACGCCACCATCCCCGCCGACACCCGTGCACAACTGGGTATCGGCGATGCACTGGTACGGCTGTCCGTGGGGGTCGAGGATGTCGAAGACCTGCGGGCGGATCTGGCTCAGGCGCTGGCGCGGATCTGACGGTTCAAGGACAGACCGCGAAGGTCCACCGCCGTGCCGATGGGGCACGGCGGTGGGTTATTCCTCAAGACGCCCCGTGGACTCGCGATCGCGCTCGTAATGCCTGTCGAAGGGAAACGCCGGCAACCACGCTTCGCGGCGTACGGTCCAGCTTTCGTAGGTGGGCGTCAGTTGGTCGGGCGCATCGAGGGCCCCCAGGTTCACTTCGATTTCATCGTCGGTGCGATTGAACACCGATGAGCCGCAGCGCGGACAGAAAAACCGCCCGGCGTAGTCCCGGGTTTCACCGTCGATGGTCACCGCATTCTCAGGGAAAATCGCGGAGGCGTGAAACAGTGCCCCATGGTGCTTGCGGCAGTCGAGACAATGACAAAGACCGACCCGGTACGGGCGTCCCGACGCCACGATCCGCACATTGCCGCACAGGCAACCGCCGGTGAATCGTTCCATGGTGCATCTCCTCTTCGCACGACGGGTCGCAAAGTTTGACAACGAAGTCCGTCAGTTGGCCGAGAGCAATGGCTCGACCGTTTCGCGATCGGCCAATGATCGATAGTAAAACCAGCCGTTTGATAATTGCCAAGGTTTCACTGTCGGTAAACCGCATGAGAACGGCAAGTCGTGGCCGGAGAAAAACGCAACGTGCGCCATTGAATAACCCAAAGCGCCCTGGCCTTTCGGCAAGGGCGCAAACGGTGCAAGGCAACGATCAGAAGTCTTGCGAAGCAGGACGCAGGACGATCTCGTTGATGTCGACATCCGCCGGCTGTTCGATCGCGTAGGCAATGGCCCGTGCAACCGAAGCTGCGGGGATGGCCTTCTTGTAGAACTCGCCCACCACCTCGGCGCTCGGCTGGTGGCCGCTGCCGAACTTGAGTTCGGAATCGACCGCGCCCGGCTCGATAGTGGTCGTGCGGATATTGCCGCCCACTTCGTGACGCAGGCCCTCGGAAATGGCACGTACGGCGAATTTGGTGCCGCTGTAGACCGATCCACCGGGGCTGAACACCTTGATGCCGGCGACCGAGGAAATGTTGATGAAGTGCCCGCTGGCCTGTTTCTCGAACAGCGGTAACGCTGCCGCGATGCCATACAGCACGCCCTTGATGTTGATGTCGATCATGCGATCCCACTCATCGACACGCCGCTCCGCGATTGGCGAGATCGCCATCAGACCTGCGTTGTTGATCATGACATCGATGCGACCGAACGCTTCGACGGCCTTGGCGACCAGCGCGGTCAAGTCCTCTTGGCGGGTGACGTCGATGGGATGGGCAATCGCCTGTCCGCCAGCGGCGGTGATTTCCCGGACAATCGCGTCCAGACGATCCTGGCGACGAGCGCCAAGCACCACCTGTGCGCCGAGTGCTGCCAGATGACGAGCCGTTGCTTCGCCCAGACCGCTGCTTGCACCGGTGATGACGACCACTTTGCCCTGGATGTTTGTACTCATGTTCGCGCTCCTGTTGAGGCTTGCCTGGGTTGATGGATTCAGTCTGCGCTGGTTTTATCTATCAGAAAATGGAAGAGTTCGGATTTGAGAATTCCACTTTCTGGAACAGGAGTTGACGGCAATGCTCAATCGCATGGAGCTGATTCGCATCTTTTCGGTGGCGACGCAGTCGCTGACCTTTCGCGATGCCGCCATTCGTCTCGGCACCTCTCCACAGACTGTGACCCGGGCAATCAAGGAGCTGGAACGCACGTTCGGCGAGCCGTTGTTCCATCGCAGCACCCGACAGGTCCACGTGACCGCGTTTGGCGCCGAACTGGCCCTCCAGGCGCGGGAAACCCTGGAGCGTGTCGATCAGTTGTTTCTCGCCAACAGCAAACACGAGGAAAAAGGCATTGCCGGCCGCGTCGGCATCACGGCTCCCCACGCCATCGGCAAGCTGTATGTGATCGAATACCTGAAACCGCTGATGCGCGAAAACCCCGGCCTGAGCATCGACTTGAGCCTTGATGATCAGCTCACCGACGCGGTGGCCAGCAAGATAGACATCGGCATTCGTATCGGTGCCGTACGGGATCGGCGCTACATCGCCAGAACGGTTGCCCGTGTCGACTTGAAAATCGTGGCAGCCCCATCACTCCTCGACGCCGTTCAACACCCCGGCAGCATCGAGGAATTGAAACGCCTGCCCCTGTCGATGCTGATGGATCGCAACAACGGCCGCCCCTGGCCGTGGGTGCTGGCCGAGGGACAGGCGTTCCTGCCCGTGTCCCCGGCCTTTACTTGCGACGATCCCGAAACCGAACGTGAGATTGTTCTGGCGGGGCTCGCCTTCGGGCAAATGCCCAGCTATCTGGCGCAGCCGTATTTATCTGAAGGCCGGCTGGTCGAGGTCATGCAACAGGATGCTCCGGCACCGACCGAACTGATCATGTATCGCCCGCAGTCAGGGCCGGTGGCGCCCCGGGTCAGGCTGGTGTACGACCATTTGGTCAACAGCTTCTCCAATCCGGACATCTTCCCGCAGAGCAAACGCTGAACGAGCGCTACGACTTGCCGCGCTTGCGCCGCGCCGGCTCATTCTCCGCCAGCGCCTGACGGACCAGCGCCCGGGCCGCCCAGGCCGTGGCGTCGAGTGACTCTTCGACACTCGCACCACTGATGTCGCGCACGGCGATCAGCGCCTCGGTGCCCATGACGATCGACAGCGCCTGCTTCAGGCGTATGCGCGCCCGGGGTGTGAGTTCATCCTTCAGCGAATCGACGATCGGCTCAATGTAGCTCATGCGTCGCCCGGGCCGCAGGGGTGCCTCGCGGGACTCGTTTTCGAGCCACACCGTCATGAACGAACGCTCCATCACATGCAGGCCGATCTCGTCGTCGATCAACAGTGTGTTCAAGGCGTTCGCCGCCAGGCCAATGCCCTTTACCGGATCGTCTCCCGGCCTCCAGAAACGCTCCAACGGCTGCATGTCACGATCGGCCGCCGTCTCGCTGATCAACGCCTCAGGCGAGGGAAAGTAGCGATACGCCGTGGCGCGCGATACCCTCGCGCGTTCGGCCACTTGGGCAACGGTTGGGTTAAGACCCTCGTCGCGCAGTTCGACGGCGGCCTCGATAAGCGCCTGGCGCGTTCGGTTGCGCTGGTTGGCGCGACCTTGGGAATCACCGTTCAGGTCCGACGGGCTTGACTTCTGGCTGCACATGGAATAAATGATACTCCGTCTTGTAATGAGACTTGAGTCTCACGATAGAACTTGAGTCTCATGATAGACATGTGGCAAGCCCGGCACAACCACCGCGCCGGGCTTGACGACTTCGCATCATTTTTCAGCAACTGAGCGCGCCTCAGGGCGCATGAGGTGAATGCCATGAATCACAATCCCCGTTCGCGGACCTGGTTTCGGCTCGCTGCCCTCTACTTTGCCATTGGCGTGCTGCTGGGTGTGGCGATGGGCGCTTCCGGCGACCACTCGCTCTTCGCGGTACATGCCCATATCAATCTGTTGGGATGGGTGTCGATGGCCCTGTTCGGACTCATCTGCGCAGTGCACCCGTCCATCACCGAAGGGCGCGCAGCTGCCGCACAATTCTGGATGTACAACGTCGGCGTCCCGGTAATGCTCGGTGCACTGACGCTGCGCCTCAAGGGCTTCCCGTCAGTCGAACCCTTGATTGCCATCGCCTCGATTCTCATTGGTTGCAGTGTGCTGCTTTTTGTATGGCTGGTGTTCTCGCGCATCGGTGCAACCGCCGGATACCTGGGCAGCGCGACACGGGAATCACGCCTGTCATGATGCGTCCTGCATGTGCTCGGCACTGAGCAACAGGTTGCCCATCCTGGGCCCTTAAGCTGTTGAGTGGTCCCAGGAATGGCAAATGGCTAACCTTGCCTATACTGCTTTCGAAGCAAAAATGGAGATTGCAGCATGACCGAAGAGCAGAAAGTAAAAGGGCCAGCGTCGTACTTTCCCTCGATTGAGAAAAAGTACGGGCAGCCCATTTCCCACTGGCTGAATTTACTCAACACCGTCAGTGGCAAGAAGCATATGGACATGGTGGCCTTGCTCAAAACCGAGCACGGCATGGGCCATGGTCATGCCAATGCTTTGGTTGCGTACCATTTGGCGGGTGCCAAAAGCGACTGACATGCATGGCCCGACCGCCACTAATCGTAGAACGGCTCAACCGGCGTCCGACTGCCGACAAAAAAGCTGTCGGCCACCAGTCGTAGTGGCTGGAGGTCCAGGTCGCTGGCCTTGTTGCCAATCAACTGTTGAAAATGTCGATAGACCGCCGCGTACTCGCCCTCGTTCGACACGGCTTGGTGCACGCCGTCAATACTCAACAGTGCGCCCCCGTTGTCCAGTCGCAGGATGCCTTCGGCGCAGCGTATCTCGATGCTCCAGAGCTCCTCATGACCGTGGTCGAAATCGAACTCCGCGCGGACATCAAGGTGGTGCGCGTCAGACATTTTAACGGAAGCGGCAATCGGCGACTGGCAGTTGCCGGGCACTCGCAGCTCGGCAGACTCGACAAACAGCGGCAGTTTCAGCAGATGGGTCGCAATCGATAAGGCATTGATGCCGGGATCGAAGACGCCCAGGCCGCCAGGTTGCCAGATCCATGCCTGGCCGGGGTGCCACTTGCGCACGTCTTCCTTCCAGTCGATCTGTACGCTTCGCGGGGTGCGGGTGGCCAACCAGTCCCGGGCGGCTTCGATGCCGGGAGCGTAGCGTGAATGCCAGGCGAACAAACCACTGACGCCTTGCACCTCAGCCTGTGTCACCAACGCCATGGCTTCACCCAACGTGGCGCAGGGCGGTTTTTCTACCAGCACGTGTTTGCCAGCAGCCAGCGCCTGTTGCACCAGGGCAAAACGTCCTTGCGGTGGTGTGCAAAACGCAATCGCATCGACGTGCGGGCCATTTTCGAGCAGCTCGCCCAGGGAATGAAAGTTCGCCACCGCGGCGCAGGGCGGCCCTTGCGTGGCGACAGACACCAACTGGAACGCCGGGTTGGCATTGATCGCTGGAACGTGTTGATCCCGGGCAATTTTGCCGTAGCCCACCAGACCGAGACGGATCGGTTGCATCAATGACTCCTGTTTTTTTCTTGTATTGGAAAGCGCCCGGCCAGATTACGTTTGTATCGCGGGGAAGTCATTGCTTACGTGCTCACGTTCGATCGGGTACGTGAGCACGAGTGCTGCGATCGGCTTGGCGCGGATCATGCTTTGATTCAATGACATGAGTCGGTACTGGCTATGCGGATGACACTTTTGAAGTGAACCGCTTCAGAGACAGGCCCGATAATCGAAATCTCATACACGGAATGTCGAGGTCCAGCATGACGAGCGCAACGGCACAGCAGGTCAGCCCGAACACCCTGAAAAAAGTGATTGTCGCGGCCGCCATCGGTAATTTCGTCGAGTGGTTCGACTTCGCCGTCTATGGCTTTTTGGCCACGACCATCGCCCAACAATTTTTCCCCAGCGGTGATCCCAGTGCCGCCTTGCTCAAAACTTTTGCGGTGTTCGCCGTAGCCTTCGCGTTCCGGCCTCTTGGCGGGATTTTCTTTGGCATGCTGGGTGACCGGATCGGCCGCAAACGAACCCTCGCGATGACGATTCTGCTGATGGCCGGTGCCACGACCTTGATCGGCCTTTTGCCGACTTACGCCGCCATCGGCGTCACGGCCCCGATCCTGCTATCCCTGATCCGTTGCGCTCAAGGCTTTTCCGCCGGTGGAGAATACGCAGGTGCCTGTGCCTACCTTATGGAGCATGCTCCAAATGATAAACGCGCCTGGTATGGCAGTTTCATTCCAGTGTCGACATTTTCCGCCTTCGCCGCGGCAGCCGTGGTGGCCTACGCCCTCGAGGCGTCATTATCAACCGAAGCGATGGGCAGCTGGGGCTGGCGCCTGCCGTTCCTGATTGCTGCGCCACTGGGACTGGTTGGCCTTTACCTGCGCTGGAAGCTGGATGAGACCCCGGCATTCCAGGCGGTCACTCAGGAACATGCCGTCGCACACTCTCCGCTCAAGGAAACCTTGCGCAACCATGGTGCGGCTATTTGTTGCCTGGGCGCTTTTGTGTCACTGACGGCGCTGTCGTTCTATATGTTCACTACCTATTTCGCCACCTACCTGCAAGTGGCTGGCGGTCTGAGTCGAGCCTCGGCATTACTGGTGTCGCTGATTGCCTTGCTGTTTGCCGCCGCGATTTGTCCATTGGCAGGCCTGTATTCGGACCGGGTGGGGCGTCGAATGACGGTGATGACCGCTTGCGCGCTGTTGATCGTGGCCGTGTATCCATCGTTCCTGATGGCCAGTTCCGGCTCGTTCGCAGCTTCCATCGTCGGCGTTATGCTCCTGGCGATTGGCGCCGTGTTGTGTGGCGTGGTGACTGCGGCCTTGCTCTCGGAAACTTTCCCCACCCGGACTCGGTACACCGCGTCCGCCATCACCTACAACATGGCCTACACCCTCTTCGGCGGCACCGCGCCGCTGGTGGCGACCTGGCTGATCAGCACCACCGGCAGCAACCTGTCGCCGGCGTTCTATCTGATCGCCATCGCGTTGCTGGCGCTGGCAGGTGGCCTGGCATTGCCGGAAACCTCAAGGATTTCCCTGCACGACATCCCGACGCAAGAAAAAGCAGCAAGCGTGAACGCCGTGGCCTGAAAGAAATCATGAGTTGCGGTGGATCGACCGACTTGGCCTGCGGATGAATCAAGACAAAAGACCGGCCGCCAAAAACAAAAAAAGCACCTGAGGTGCTTTTTTTGTTGGCGCTATTTCAACGGGATAAAGCCGCTACATTGGCCCGTGCCATGTGCAGTTTTTTATAGCTGTCGATCAGGCGCAGGTGCCTGTCGAGCCCCTCCAGTTTCATGCTTGTCGGCGTCAAGCCGAAGAAACGCACGCTGCCGTTCACCGAACCGATCGCGGCATCCATACGTTCGTTGCCAAACATGCGGCGGAAATTGGTTTCGTAGTCCGCCAGTTCCAGATCCTCGTCCAGTTCCATCTCCAGCACCCCATTCACAGCCTGGTAAAACAGCCCGCGCTCGACCGTGTTGTCGTTGTACTGCAGGAACATCTCCACCGCCTCTTTCGCCTCTTCATATTGCTGCAAGGCGAGCCAGATCAACAGCTTCAGCTCCAGGATCGTCAGCTGACCCCAGGCGGTATTGTCGTCGAATTCGATGCCGATCAAGGTGGTGATGTCGGTGTAATCATCCAGCTCGCTTTCCACCAGACGCTCGACCAGGGACTTCAGCCCGGTCTCGTCCAGGCTATGCAGATTCAGGATATCGGCACGGAAGAACAACGCTTTGTTGGTGTTATCCCAGATCAGATCGTCGATCGGATAAATCTCGGAGTAGTCCGGCACCAGGATGCGGCAGGCGGTTGCGCCGATATGCTCATACACCGCCATGTACACTTCTTTGCCCATGTTTTCGAGAATGCCGAACAAGGTCGCGGCTTCCTCGGCGTTGGAGTTTTCACCCTGGCCCGAGAAGTCCCACTCCACAAATTCGTAGTCCGACCTGGAGCTGAAGAAGCGCCACGACACCACACCGCTGGAGTCGATAAAGTGCTCGACGAAGTTATTCGGCTCGGTGACCGCATGGCCTTCGAAGGTAGGCTGAGGCAAATCATTGAGGCCTTCGAAACTGCGGCCCTGCAGCAGTTCCGTCAGGCTGCGTTCCAGCGCCACTTCAAGGCTTGGGTGCGCGCCGAACGAGGCAAACACGCCGCCGGTGCGCGGGTTCATCAAGGTGACGCACATCACCGGGAACTCACCGCCCAGGGACGCATCCTTCACCAGCACCGGAAAGCCCTGGGCTTCCAGTGCCTGAATACCGGCCAGAATCCCCGGGTACTTCGCCAGCACTTCCTGCGGCACATCCGGCAGTGCGAATTCACCTTCGATGATTTCGCGTTTCACCGCGCGCTCGAAGATTTCCGACAGGCATTGCACCTGGGCTTCGGCCAAGGTGTTGCCGGCACTCATGCCATTGCTCAGGTACAGGTTTTCGATCAGGTTGGACGGGAAGTACACCACCTCGCCATCCGACTGGCGTACGAACGGCAGCGAAACAATGCCGCGCTCTTCATTGCCCGAGTTGGTATCGAACAGATGCGAGCCACGCAGCTCGCCATCGCGGTTGTAGATCTTGAGGCAATACGCGTCGAGAATTTCAGCCGGCAATTCATCCTTGCGGCCGGGCTGGAACCAGCGCTCGTCCGGGTAATGCACGAACGGTGCATTGGCGATCTCTTCGCCCCAGAACTGATCGTTGTAGAAAAAGTTGCAGTTGAGTCGCTCGATAAATTCGCCCAGTGCCGACGCCAGCGCGGCTTCCTTGGTCGCGCCCTTGCCGTTGGTGAAACACATCGGCGAGTGTGCATCGCGGATATGCAGCGACCAGACATTGGGCACGATATTGCGCCACGAAGCGATTTCAATCTTCATGCCCAGGCCGGCCAGAATGCCCGACATGTTGGCGATGGTCTGCTCCAGCGGCAGATCCTTGCCCACGATGTAAGTGCCCGCCTCCGACACCGAATGGGGCATCAGCAGCGCCTGGGCATCGGCATCGAGATTTTCCACTTCCTCGATCACAAACTCAGGCCCGGCTTGCACCACCTTCTTCACCGTACAACGGTCGATGGAGCGCAAAATGCCCTGGCGGTCCTTGTCGGAGATATCCGCCGGCAACTCGACCTGGATCTTGAAAATCTGGTTGTAGCGGTTTTCCGGATCAACAATGTTGTTCTGCGACAGGCGGATGTTATCCGTGGGGATGTTGCGGGTTTCGCAGTACAACTTCACAAAGTACGCCGCACACAAGGCCGACGAAGCCAGAAAGTAGTCGAATGGACCCGGTGCCGAACCATCGCCCTTGTAGCGGATTGGTTGATCGGCCACCACGGTGAAGTCATCGAACTTGGCCTCAAGTCGAAGGTTGTCGAGAAAGTTGACCTTGATTTCCATGCGGGATTACCAGAATAGCGAGCTAACAAATTGGCCGTCATTATCCGGGTTTTCCAGCGGATGTATTGTCCTTTCAGCGAAAACCCGGGGTTTGGGGCTGCGCGACGACGCCGTCAGCGAAAAAGCCGCCCAAACGCTACAATCCTGCCTTTTCACCCAGAATCAGACAGGCAGTAAAGACATGGCGCTCGACCCACCCACAATGCTGGCAATCTCCACCGCCCTCGCAGCCGCCGCGGCGCTGTACCTGGCGATCGAGTGGCGCAGCATTCGTGAACCTTCGCTGCTGTTCTGGAGCGCCGGATTTGCGACGATTACCGTGGGCTCGACCCTGGCCTTGCTGCGCATGAGCGGTCTTCTGCTGATCGGCATCTGGTTCGCCAATGGCCTGTTGGTGGTGGCCCACTGGTTTTTCCTGCTGGGCGTTGCGCGCTTCACCCAAAAGCGCCTGTCCCGTGCCTGGTACCTGATTTTCGTATCGTGGCTTGCGCTGCTGTTACTGCCGGACGAGCCCTCCTGGTCGAAGATCATGCTGGTGGCCAATTCGCTGCTCGTCGCCCTGCTGTCGCTCAGGGCCAGCTTTTTGCTGCGCCCCCATGGCAAGTCGCTGAGCGTGGGGGCGGTACAACTGCGTTATGTGATGCTGGTCCACGGCCTTTTCTATGTCATCAAGGCACTGACGGCAGTGGTACCGGGCACCCTGATCGATCTGGCCTCCTTGCGTGGCGAAATCATTCAGATTTCGCTGGTCGAGGGCGTGATGGCGATCATGCTGATCGCCCTGTCGATGACCGGCACCGAGCGCTATCAGCGTGAGAAACGCATCTCACAGCTGGCCGAACGGGATCCATTGACCGCCCTGTACAACCGCCGCGCCCTGGAGGTGCGGGCACCGCGCCTGTTGGCGCAAGTCTCGACCGTCCGACCGGGCGCCTTGCTGCTGATCGACATCGACAACTTCAAACTGGTCAACGACCTGTATGGCCATACCGCAGGCGACCGACTGCTCGTGGCGCTGAGCGAGATGATCCGTTCGCTGCTGCCCGAAGACGCGCTCGCGGCCCGGCTGGGCGGTGACGAGTTCGTCATCTTGCTCAGTCACGCGTCGAGCGAACGCGTCGTGGAACTGGGCAACACCCTGCGTGACCAATTCCATACCACCGCCTCTCAGGCATTCGCCACCCCCGAAGCGGTGACCCTCAGCATCGGCGCCAACCTCTACGACCATCCCCCCGCCAGCCTGGCGGCCTTGATCGAGCAAGGCGACGCAGCACTCTATGAATCCAAGCGGGGCGGACGCGACAGCATGCGACTGGTCGATCGGACCCTGGCCAGGCAAGAACCGCTGCAAGCAGGTTGATGGGCTGTTTGCAGGCAGCCATCCGCGATTTCACGCATGTGACGGAAAGTGCGGCAGGACGTATTCGCCGAGTTCTTCGAGGATTTCGCCATAGGGTTGACGGCTGACCTTGGGGTTGAGCGCAATGTGCGAGACACCGGCGGCTTGCGCTTGCTCCAGGTAATTGCGCAGGCCGTTGCGCCCCGCCCGGAAACCACCCTGGATGCGCTGGAATGGCTGGTCCGGGTTGTCGCTGAGGTCGAGATACCCGCCCAGCCCCAACGGTTTGAAGGCGTTGCGGCCCTCGGCCTCTTGCACCAGGCCGTGCCAGCTCTCACTCAATGACGCCAACCGCTCCGGGCTCTGCACGCCGGCCAGATAGCCATCAAGGTGTTGCGCCAACCATTCGATACTCTGCTGGGCCTGACCGACAGCAATCGAGGGAACGCGTCCGTACGGCGCTTTCGGCACCAGATCCAGGGCTGCGGGGGAGCCGCCGAAGCGCTCGTTGCGGAACCGCGGAAAGCTCTGCTCGATCAGGGTGCGAAACACGGAAAAGGCATCACGGTAGCGATCGCCACGACTTTCATAATCAATGCCCAGCATCGGGTAGTCACTGTATCGATCCCCCGAGGACAGCCCGAGTACCAGCCGGCCTTCGCTGAGTTGATCCAGGGACGTCGCCTGCTTGGCCAGGTACATGGGCTCGCGGGTAGGCAGTACGATGCCCGTGGTTCCCAGGACGATGCTGCGCGTGGCGGCGGCCAGGTACCCGATATAAACCAGTGGCTCGAAGATCTGCGCCACATCGCCATAACCTGGATCATAGAAAGGAATGTCGCGCATCCACAGCGCGCCAAAGCCCAGCGCTTCGGCGCGCTGTGCCATTTCCACGTGACCACGCATGGTCGGGGCGGGTCGGCCGGCATGGGTTTCCAGGGGCAAAATCAACCCGACAGTGAGTGCCTGCGGCTGAAACAACCGTTGAAAACCAGGATGACGCTCAAGTGAAGGATGAGGGGTCGGCAAGATCGCAGGTTGGGCTTGCGGCGCAATGTGTGTGGCGAAAGTCATGATGGCAGTCCCGTTGAGTGACGATGACTGACATGCTCATTGAATCCACAGCCTGGATAAACCACTGCCAGCGACCGTTACCGGGTCCGCAGAGTCCCCAATGCCGTCATGTTTCCCAAGGCACCCCGGGGGCCCAACGCTCAACCAGCAGATCGATGAACGTGCGCACGCGTGGGGACAGGTGCCGCTTGCTCGGGTAGACGATTCTTATGGGGTCGGGCGGCGCACGGAAAGGTTTGAGCACTTCCACCAACGCGCCTTCGCGCAGGTCGTTGCCGGTAATGTAGGTCGGCAGATGAATCAGGCCGATACCGGCCAGCGCCGCTTCCCGCATGGCTTCGGAACTGTCGATGTTCAGCCGCCCTGGCTGTTCGTGTAGATGCAGGCCGGCCGGTGTCTGATAACGCCAGACACCAGTCCGCTCGCCACTGGTGAACGCGATGGTGTCATGCCCCGTCAGTTCAGCGGGCGTCTGCGGTACACCGCAGCGGGCCAGATAAGACGGCGAGGCACAGGTCACGAATTGCTGCCAGCCGACGGTGCGGGTCAATAATTGTGAGTCGTCCTTGGGCACACCAATGCGTATGGCGACATCGACCCCCTCTTCGACCAGATCGACAAAGCGATCGGTAAACCACACGTCCGCACGCAACTGCGGCCACTGCTTCAAATAGGCATCAAGGATCGGCAGGACGTGACGCTGACCAAAGGAAAGTGGGGCCGTGAGTTTAAAGGTGCCGGTCGGTTGCCCACGGCGCAAAGCCATGGTCGCGTCCACCTCCTCAAGGTCCTCGAGAATCTGCCGCCAGCGTTCATACGCAACCTGCCCCTCGTCCGTCAGGCTGAGCTTGCGCGTGGTGCGATTGAGCAGCCGTGTGCCCATCCGCACTTCCAGGCGAACGATGCTTTTACCCACCGCTGATCGGGTCAAGCCGAGTGAGGCCGCCGCCGCAGTAAAGCTTCCGCTCTTCACGGCCCCGACAAACGCGGTAATGTCTGCGAATCGGTTGGCTTCCATTGTTGGCTAGACTCCAGGAAAGACCCAGGTGGTCGCGGGACTTGTAGCCTTCAAAGAGTAGTGTTTGCCAGTGACTCAAGGGTAAATACTTCAGCTCATCAGGAAACCCGCCAGTGTGCCGGGCATCCCGAGGCCTCAAGTTCCAGCCATGAATGACGACGTAGTCCTTACATCACAAAGGAGCGTGAGCCATGAAGATCAAGCATCTGCCTGTCGCCATCAGCGTTGTTTTCACACTGAGCGGTTCATGTTGGGCGGCCACGCCCGCCGCCCCGGGCACGATCCGGTTCGAGGGCGCCATCGTCGAACGCAGCTGCAGTTCCGGCCTGAGCACTCAGGCCACCGTCGAGCTGAACACCTGCCCTGCCCTTGGCCGTGCCACGGTTATCAATGTGCGCGACATCGACCCGCTCAGTGCTCCCGCCCTGGTCACGGTCAAGCTGCTCGCCGACAGTGGTCAAGCTCGCTATTACGGTCAGCGCTACGCGTTGGTGGACGGCACAGGCGCACCGGTTCGGTCCGGGAACTACCTGATGACGCTGACCCTGCCCTGACCAACCGCTACCGAACGCCCGGCTCCTGGATCAGTGCATGGCGTGACGGGGCAGTGCAATGGAGATCAGCGCTGCAAGCAACACGAATGCGCTGGATATCCATAAGCACGGCCCCAGTCCATAGAGCTGATAAACCCCGCCGGAAAGCACCGTGCCGATCAGTCGTCCCAAGGCGTTCGACATGTAGTAAAAACCCACATCCAGCGAGACGCCGTCTTCCTTGGCGTAGGACACGATGAGGTAGCTGTGCAGCGACGAATTCACCGCGAACAGCGCACCAAAGATCATCAACCCGCCCAGCAATACCATGTGCCGTGACGATTCGCTGTCCAGCCCGAGGGCAATGGCCGCCGGTACGCCCGCCAGAGCCAGTGCCCACAGAAATGCCGAACGGCCATCGGGTACATGCCCACGCTTCTTTCCGGTGATGCTGGGCGCAAAAGACTGAACGATGCCGTAGCCAATCACCCAGGCCGCCAGAAAGCCGCCGACCTCCCAGAAGTCCCAGCCGAAAACGCTGCTGAGGTACACCGGCAAGGCCACCACGAACCAGACATCGCGGGCACCAAACAGAAACATCCGTGCCGCAGAAAGGACATTGATCGCCCGGCTCTTGGACAGGATGTCGCGAAACCTGGGCTTGGCTTTAGCCTTGCCCAAGTCCTTCTTCAACAGGATCAGGCTGCTGATCCAGATCAGCGCCAGGACACCGGCCATGGCCAGCAACGCGCCCTTGAAACCGATCAACGCCAGCAAGGCCCCACCGAGAAAGAAGCCGACACCCTTGAGTGCGTTCTTCGACCCCGTGAGGATCGCCACCCACCGGTAAAGCGTGCCCTGCTGCCCTTCAGGAACCAAAAGCTTGATAGAGCTTTTGGCACTCATTTTGTTCAGGTCTTTGGCAATCCCCGACAACGCCTGAGCAGCCATCACCCAGGGGATGGTCAGCAAGGCCGAGGGCACTGTCAGCATCAGCAGCGCCGCGACCTGCATGCCCAGCCCGATGTTCATGGTCCGGTTCAGCCCCAACCGGGCCCCAAGGTAGCCGCCCAGCAGATTGGTAATCACACCAAAGAATTCGTAGAACAGAAACAGCGCCGCAATTTGCAACGGGCTGTAGCCCAGCCCGTGAAAGTGCAGCACCACCAACATGCGCAAGGCGCCGTCGGTGAGAGTGAAGGCCCAGTAGTTGCCCGTGACGAGCAGGTACTGGCGCACTGACGGCGCGAGGGCTGGCAACGCTTTCATGACCGCTCCTCAGACTGCCCCACCGACCATTCTGGCCAGCTCGACGGTGCGGTTGGCATAGCCCCATTCGTTGTCGTACCAGGCATAGAGTTTGACCTGGGTACCGTTGACCACCATGGTCGACAGCGCATCGATGATCGATGAGCGCGGGTCGGTACGGTAATCGATGGACACCAGTGGACGCTCCTCGAAACCGAGGATGCCCTTCAGTTCATGCTCGGAAGCGTCCTTGAGGAACTGATTGACCTCCTCGACCGTGGTGGCGCGTTCGACTTCAAACACACAGTCCGTCAGCGAAGCGTTGGCCAGCGGCACGCGCACCGCATGGCCATTCAAGCGCCCGCGCAGCTCCGGGAAAATCTCGGCGATGGCAGTGGCCGAGCCGGTACTGGTGGGAATCAGGCTCATGCCCGAAGCACGCGCACGGCGCAGGTCCTTGTGCGGTTGATCGAGAATGCTTTGGGTGTTGGTCAGGTCGTGGATGGTGGTGATCGAGCCGTGGTGAATGCCCAGCTTCTCGTGGATGACCTTCACCACCGGCGCCAGGCAGTTGGTGGTGCACGAAGCCGCAGTGACGATGCGATGTTCAGCCGGTTTGAACAGTTGATGATTGACGCCCATGACGACGTTCAACGCGCCTTTTTCCTTCACGGGGGCGCAGACCACCACACGTTTAACGCCCTGATCCAGATAAGCCTGCAACACCGCCACGGTTTTCATCTTGCCACTGGCCTCGATCACCAGATCGCAACCCGACCAGTCAGTGTCGGCAATCGCCTTGTTCGCGGTCACTTTGATGCGCTTGGCGTCAATCACCACTTGATCGTTTTCCGCGCTGGCTTCGTTGTGCCAACGACCGTGCACAGAGTCGAAGTTGATCAGGTGCGCATGGGTGACTGCATCGCCCGCCGGATCGTTGATCTGCACGAACTCAAACTCCGGCCAGCTCCAGGCCGCTCGCAGCGCGAGGCGACCGATCCGACCGAAACCATTGATGCCAATTTTGATAGTCATGGTGTTGTGCTCTGTGTCGGAACAGGGGTGTTGTGACAAGGTGAAAAATCTTCAGATGGAGCGCTGGTTGACACGTTTCATGAGTGCTTGCGCCGATTCCTTGCGCTCGGAATAACGGTCGACCAGATAGTCCTGACGGTCGCGAAGCAGCAGCGTGAATTTCACCAACTCCTCCATCACATCAACGACACGGTCGTAGAACGCAGAAGGCTTCATCCGGCCGTTATCGTCGAATTCCATATAGGCCTTCGGCACGGAGGATTGGTTGGGGATGGTGAACATGCGCATCCAGCGCCCCAGCACGCGCAGCTGATTGACCACGTTGAACGACTGCGAGCCACCACACACCTGCATGACCGCGAGGGTTTTACCCTGAGTCGGGCGGACAGCGCCCATGGCCAGTGGCACCCAGTCGATCTGTGCCTTGAAAACAGCGCTCATGGCGCCGTGACGCTCTGGCGAGCACCAGACCTGACCCTCGGACCACAACACTAAGTCGCGCAGTTCCTTCACGCGTGGATGATCGTCAGGAGCATCATCTGGCAGCGGCAAACCCGACGGATTGAAAATCCGCGCCTCGGCGCCGAAATGCTCCAGCAGTCGAGCGGCCTCCTCGACCAGCAGACGGCTGAAGGAGCGCTCGCGGGTCGATCCGTACAACAGCAAAATGCGCGGCTTGTGGATGGAGGTCTTTTCGATGCCGAGTTTGTCTGTCGATGGAAGATCAATCAGTTCGGTTTCGAGTTGGGGGATAGGGTCATCAAACATGGTCTTTGTCCTGTGCAGCGGCGTTCATGTGGTCCAAGGCGAAATCAAGGGTCCCGTTTTAACAGCAGGCGAGCGCCCGTTCAGGACGGTCGCCCATCTCATCAAGGCGTTTGGCATCAGGACTTAACCAATGCTGGTTGCTTTCGAGCACGGTGCTCAGCAGGTGATGGACCCAATCCGGCAGATTGGGGTGCAGGCGGTAATAGACCCATTGGCCTTGCCGACGGTCCGCCAACAGGCCACACGTTCGCAGTTGTGCCAGGTGCCTGGAAATTTTTGGCTGGCTCTGGTTCAAGGCGCAGGTCAGCTCGCAAACACACAGCTCTCCCTCGCGAGTGATGAGCATCATCGTGCGCACCCGAGTGTCGTCCGCCAGGCATTTGAAAACAGTGATCGGTGTCAGAGGGTCAGTGATGGCGCTCTCAAGGACGCTGCTGGTCATCTTGAAATCTCATTTCATATACGATTTGCCGAATATATGGTTTTTCGCATATAAGTTAAAGCGCCTTCGGCAGATTAATATCTCGATCCATTGTTGTTTGAACAGGGAAGCGACTCCATGGCCAACCCTCAGGGCGAACACCGCAGCGCCTGGTCAGTGTTTCTGATCTTCCTGCGTCTGGGATTGACCTCCTTCGGTGGGCCCATCGCGCATCTGGGTTATTTCCGCGATGAGTTCGTCACGCGACGCAACTGGCTGAGCGACCGCAGCTATGCGGATCTGGTGGCGCTGTGCCAATTCCTGCCGGGGCCGGCGAGCAGCCAGGTCGGTATCGCGCTGGGTCTGTCCCGGGCGGGTTACAGCGGTGCGCTGGCGGCCTGGGCCGGTTTCACGCTGCCTTCGGCGGTGATTTTGATCCTGTTCGCACTGGGCATTGCTCACTACGGCAGCGTCATCCCGTCCGGCGCTCTGCACGGTCTCAAAGTGGTGGCCGTCGCCGTGGTCGCCCAAGCGGTGTGGGGCATGGCACGAAACCTGTGCACGGGCGTGACTAGCGTCACGCTCATGACCATTGCGGCCTGCATCGCCCTGCTTGAAACGTCCGCCTGGGGCCAGGTCAGCGTGATGGTCGCCGCCGGTGTTGCCGGTCTTGTGCTGTTCAAACCCAAGCCGCGTGACGGGCACGATCCGCTCCCGATCACCATCAGCCATCGGGCGGGGGCGATCTGGTTGTCACTGTTTTTCCTATTGCTGGCGGGTCTGCCGCTCTTGACCCAGTTGCTGCCCAATCAAACCCTGGCGATGACGGATGCCTTCTACCGCTCCGGATCGCTGGTATTCGGTGGCGGTCACGTGGTTCTGCCATTGCTGCAAGCCGAGGTCGTGCCCTCCGGCTGGGTCAGCAATGAAGCATTCCTGGCAGGGTATGGCGCCGCGCAGGCCGTGCCAGGTCCCTTGTTCACGTTCGCGGCGTTCCTTGGCGCATCGATGAACCACGCCCCGTCCGGCTGGATCGGCGGCCTCCTCTGCCTGCTGGCGATTTTCGCCCCGTCCTTTCTGTTGATCATGGGCGCCTTGCCCTTCTGGGAACGGTTACGCCAGAGCCTGCGCGCACAGGCTGCGCTGGCCGGCGTGAATGCGGCGGTGGTCGGTCTGCTGTTGGCCGCGCTCTATCGGCCTGTCTGGACGAGTGCCATTTTCCAGGCACAAGACGTCGGCCTGGCCCTTGTCGCGCTGGTGGCGCTGATGTTCTGGAAACTCCCGCCCTGGCTGGTCGTCATTGGCAGCGGAGTCGCGGGATGGTTGTTGAGTGTTGTGTGGTGAGGGGGAGAAATCATCTCGAACCAATTTCGTTCAAGCAAAATGCACGATTTCACCGGTAATCATCTAGGCTTCGGTGAGTGGTGCACGCTGCTACATCGGGACAAGCAGCACACAAAGGACCCCTCCCCATGCAAGCCATAACAACATTGCTCAAGCGCCTGCAACCGGGAGCGAGCGATTCGATTGCGCCGACCAGACAACCGAACCTCCTGCGCTGGTTTTCGATCGTCAGCTTCATTCTTATCAGCGCCATCGCGGTTGGCCTGGGTGCAATATCGACCCGTTACCTGGTCACTGAAAGCCTGGAGCGCGACGCGCTGTTGTCGGCACAGTTCATCCAGACCATCGCCAAGGGCGAGATACGTCACCACGAATTGACCGGGATGCGGATGGGCGATGTCCTGGCGGCCACCGATTACGGAATGCTGTCGCAGGAAATGTCGCAGAACAGGCAACGTGCCCGCTCCGAGTTTCTCGACCACCTTTCGCACCTCCCGGACTCACTCCTGATCAGCATCTACTCCCCGCTCCGGACCGTGATGTGGTCGACCAATCCGCGGCTGATCGGGAAAAAATTCCTCAACGACGAGGCGCTTGAAGCGGCCTTCAGCTCCAAGGATCGGGTGTCCACCCGCTACAGCAATGCCGATGAAATCCGTCCCGAACAGCAATTTTTGCACCCGCCCAAAATGTTCTTCATCGAAAGCTACATCCCCCTGGTCGATGACCTGGGCAATACCCTGGCGGTGGTGGAAATCTACAAGGAGCCGGTCGACCTGATCGAACGCCTCGACCGTGGTCACTGGATTATCTGGTCATCCACTGCGGTGGGCGGCCTGCTCCTTTACTTCGGGCTCTACTGGATTGTCCGGCGTGCATCGAACCAACTGGCCTCCCAGGAGGCACAACTCGTCGCCAACAAGACCTACGTGGGCCTGGTCGAAATGTCCACGGCGGTCGCCCACAGCCTGCGCAACCCCTTGGCCTGCATCCGCTCGAGCGCAGAATTGGCGAACGAGATGAAGGGGCAACCCGCGAAGAAGAACATCGACGATATCGTCAGCCAGGTGGACCGGATGGCGCAGTGGGTGCATGAGTTGCTGTTGTGCCTGCGACCGATCCGCGGAGAGGCGGAACTGGTGGAGCCGATGGAAGTGGTACAGGCCACGCTGACCAGCTTCAGCCCGCAACTGACGCAATCAAACATCCAGGTCGAATTCAAGAATGATCCCACCCCCCGGATCATCAGCAATCCGCTTTTGCTGTCGCAGATTCTCAATAGCGTCATCGCCAATGCCATCGAGGCGATGCCCGAAGGCGGCAAATTGAGCATTCACGCCAGCGTCGATGAAGCCCACCAATGGCTGCACCTGATCATTGACGATACCGGGGACGGCGCGTCGCGGCAGCAGGAAATGATGGCGTTCAAATCCTTCTACACCACACGGCAAGGCAGGTTGGGCATCGGGCTGATCATGGTGAAACAGATCATGGAAAGCTTCGGCGGAGAAGCCGGCCTGACCCACCACGAACAACAGGGCACCTCCGTGCAGTTAAGCTTCAAGGTGGTGGAAAGAAGGGCCAGTGTATTGAGCTGACCTTTAAGGTCCCCCAATCACATCAAAAACAGCACGGCACGGATAAGACGCTGTCACCCTGATTGTCTACGCCAGGTGCCAGGCGATGTGCCGAACTGCCGCTTGAATGCACGACTGAACGCGGCTTCGGATTCGTAGCCCACCGCAAAGCCGATTTGCGCCACATTGCCGCGACCTTCGCGCAGGTGTTGAGCCGCCACGTGCATACGCCAGAGTGTCAGGTATTGCATCGGCGGCTGTCCGACCAATGCCGTGAATCGCTCCGCGAACACCGAGCGCGACATGCCCACTTCAAGCGCCAGGGCTTCCGCCGTCCAGCCCTCGGTTGGACGAGCATGGAGCAGTGCCAAGGCGCGCCCGATATGCGGATCGCGCAAACCCGCCAGCCACCCGCGCCGCTCATCGGGGAGGCTCGCGACGTACTGGATGACGGCTTCGACGAACAGCAATTCGGACAGCTTGGCGATGATCGTTGCCGAGCCGACGCGTCCCGCTGCGATCTCACTGACGGCGAAACGGAATGAGCTTTCAATCCAGGCGCCCGAAGCCGTCGCGCGTACGTTCAGTTTCAATAAGGATGGCAACGACGAAAGCAACGGACTGAAAGGTGTTTCTGAGCCGAGGAATCCGCACAACAGCTGCGTCGCCTCGCCGCCGCCGCCATATTTGATTCGTGAAATGCCGCCGACGTCTGGCGGCTGGATGACTTCACGTGCCGACATGGGCGCAATGCTCAGGTCGCTGCCAAAGGAATGAACGTCATTGTGAGGCAGCAGAATGAGTTCGCCTGCCGCCACGTCCAGGGTAGCGCCACCGTCTATTCGTAATTGCATGTGCCCCGCCGCGACAAAATGCGAGGCAATGACATGTCGAGGCGCCGCCAGGAACGGTTTGCAATCGTCCGCAGAGAGCCTTCCGCTGATGCACCAGGGCGCCGTGAATTCCGCCTCGAGAAAGACCCCTCCAGACAGCCGGATCACACGCAAGACATCAGAAAGCGCATCCAACACCGGCCAGCCCTCCTTTCCGGAGTCCGGAGCATGTAATCAGGCGGCCCGGTCATTCGCCGCCTGAACGGCGAGGCCTAGATTAGCACCAACGCGGAGTCAGTGATCGAGACGATCCCCGGATGCTTCTCCCAGGGTCATTGGCTCCGACGTCAACCGTAATAGCCTCACCCCAACTCGACCAGGGAAGCAGGAGAACGATATGAACACCGTCGCCCACATACCCGGCTCAGATTCGGGCAACGCCGCCCGTTATGCTCAACTTGTCAGATCATCGAAGAAAGCCGAATGGCAGATCGATCGCGATTTGCTACAGGACCGCAGCTTCGATTTCTCGCGCAAATTCCTGCCCGACGGACTCTCGCGGGTCGACCGCCTGTCTTTTCTCACCGCAGACGAGGCGCGCTTGCTCAGCCAGATCCAGGGCCGTACCTATGCGTACATCTTTGGCCTGGTGGAGCGTTTTATCAGTGCCAAAATGCTCGATCAGGGTCGGTCCCATGTGTTTGACGATCAGCTCGCACTTGAAGCGCTGGTGCGTTTTTCCAACGACGAGATCAAGCATCAGGAGCTGTTCCGGCGCATGGAGACATTGATGGCTGCGCAGTTGCCGGCGGGATACCGCCAAGTTGCCGATCCAAACGATGTGGCACGCGCGGTGCTGGCGGCCAGTACCTGGTCGGTGCTGGCGCTGACCTGTCATATCGAGCTGTTTGTCCAGACGCACTACTCGCAAAGCATCGCCCCGCGCGAGGACTTGTGCCCCCTCTTCAAGGATGTCTTCAAGTTTCACTGGAAGGATGAAAGTCGGCACGTCGTCATCGATGAACTGGAGTGGAAGACGGAGCACGCGAAACGCTCGCCCGCCGAGCGCGACCAGGCCGTGAATGATCTGATTGCGCTGGTGGCCGCTGTCGACACAATCCTGCAGGCCCAGGCGGCATCCGATGCCGACTACTTCATGCGCAATGTTTCACCACCATTCGAGGTCGATGAGGCAGCGCAAATCAGAGCCTGCGTGCTGGGCGCCTACCGCTGGCAATACATTATTTCAGGCGTGCAGCATCCACACTTTGGCCGGCTGCTTGCGGGCATGACAACCCCCGCACAGATGTCGAGGATTCAGACCGCACTGGCCCCCATCATGAATTGATCGAGGAAGGCAGCCATGACGATACCGATGTGGATGTTGCTTGGATTTGCGACCTGGACTTTGCTGTTGTTGGTGGCAACTGTCGGGGTGTATCGCTGGGTCAGAATCCTGTTCTCGAATGTTCCGATTGGCTCTTTCCGAAGCGATCAGCCCGAAGGCGAGGATTGGTATCGGCGCGGAACAAGAGCGCACGCGAACTGCGTGGAAAACCTGCCAGTCTTCGGCGCCATCGTATTCGTGATTTCAGCCCTCGGTATCGACAGCCCGGCAGTGAACTTTTTATCCGTAAACGTCCTGATCGCTCGCGTGTGCCAGTCCCTGGTCCACGTATCCCATGTGCAAACCGACAGGTTCGTGGCGGTTCGGTTTGCCTTCTATTGCGTTCAACTGGTCTGCTTTTTCGCGCTCATGGGGATAGCGGCCTTTTACGGTGCATGACACATCATCCGGTGACATGGGACAAGCACACTATTATCTTGGACGGCAGTCATTGCAGCCGCTTCACCAGGGAGAACAGCCCCATGAAGATCGTGATTACCAGTGTAATGGTCGACGACCAGGCCAAGGCGCTGGCCTTCTACCGGGACACACTCGGTTTCGAGCTCAAACATGACATCCCGATGGGCGCGTTTCGCTGGCTGACCCTCACCTCACCCGGTGATCCCGATGGCGTCGAATTGCTGCTGGAACCCGATGCCCATCCGGCGGCGAAACCGTTCAAGTCGGCGGTGAAGCAGGACGGTATACCCTTCACGTCCTTCGGGGTCGAAGACATCCAGGCCGAGTACGCAAGGCTTAGCGCTGCCGGCGTCCACTTCACCCAGCCACCGACAGCCATGGGACCGGTGACCACCGCCGTGTTCGACGACACCTGCGGCAACCTGATCCAGATCGTGCAAAAGCATTGAAATGTGGCGATCAGCCGTACACTATCGCTGGCAAGCCATGCTCCCACAGGGTCATGTTTTGTCACTTAAGAGAGTCTTGAGTCTTACCATTCTCTGTGGCGAGCGAGCTCGCTCGCCACAGATTTCTCATTGACTCAAGATCCGCTTAAATGACAAAGCATGACCCTGTAGGAGCGAGGCTTGCCCGCGAAGAGGACCTGCCAGTCAACACAAAATCAGGATCAGCCGACTACGGCGACACGTCTTCCTGGCCAACCCCCGCAAGCTGCGCAAACGCAAGGTAATAACCATTGCAATCACGCACCCCAAACTCCCGCGATCCATACGGCATGTCCTGTAGCGGCCATGCAATGTCGGCCTTGCCCTTCACAACGTCGTAGTAGCGATCCACCTGCTTGATCGCACAGTAAATAGTGCCCGAACACCCAATGGAATTGCCCCACAGATCCTGCTGAGTGAACGTGATCCGGCAATCCTCCCGCGTCACGGTGAGTGTCGACTGCGCCGACTCGATGACCGTAAAGCCCAAAACATCGTGGTAATACTGGCGCGTGCTGTCCAGATCGTTGCAACGCAGCAAAAGTGTTAAAGGCATGCTGACCTCAAGCAGTGAGTGCACAAAGGCGAAATCAATACGGGTCAATCATAGCCAGCTTTCAATCACTCACACCGGCGAAATCGTCGCCAGCACACCAATCAAAATAGTCACCACCAGAAAGCCACCCAGAAAAATCGCCATCTTGCCCATGAGGCCCCCTACACGTTGAGTTTGCGGTGCACCGCTGCAAAAGCGGCTGAACTGGCCGTTATTGTGCGGGGCAAACTGAGTGCATTACAGAGGCAGAAAGCGCTGGAAAATACGGATCAGATGGGAACTGAGCATGAAAAAACCCTCGGATGTATCCGATTCCCTCTGGGAGCTGGCTTGTCGGGTCGCCGCATCGCAGCGATAGCGGCCGGACAGCCGACCTGATGTTCAAGGATTCACCCAGTTCAACTGTGGGAGCGAGCCTGCTCGCGAAAGCGATGTGGTAGCAAACTTGAATCCTGTTGACCGAGCACATATCCAAAATTCCGGTCGCCTGAGACACAGCCTTCGCGAGCAGGCTCGCTCCCACAAAGATTGAGAACA
>NZ_JBSVWS010000070.1:0-27792 GCF_054071155.1 Pseudomonas sp. SDO5532_S415
TCCACTCCAGATTCCATGTGGGAGCGAGCCTGCTCGCGAAGACCGCAACTCGGTCGTTCAGGCCTGCTTGAACCCGCGCACTTCATCCACGCCCCGGTTGGCCAGTTGGTCGGCGCGCTCGTTGCCGTGGTGGCCGATGTGCCCGCGCACCCATTTCCAGGTGACGTTGTGGCGGTTGACCTGTTCGTCGAGCATCTTCCACAGGTCGGCGTTTTTCACCGGTTCTTTCGCGGCGGTTTTCCAGCCGCGTTTCTTCCAGTTGGCCATCCATTCATTGATGCCTTTCATCACGTACTGGGAGTCGGTCACCAGCAGCACGTCGCAGGGGCGCTTGAGCTCTTCCAGGCCACGGATCGCGCCCATCAGCTCCATGCGGTTGTTGGTGGTGTTGGCTTCGCCGCCCCAGAGTTCCTTTTCAACGCCCTTGCACACCAGCAACGCCCCCCAGCCGCCAGGACCGGGGTTGCCTTTGCAGGCGCCATCGGTGAACAGTTCTACGCTATCGCTCATGCCAATCTATCCAGAAAATGCGGTGGCTCGCCGATGGGTGATCGACAACGCCCGAGACCGGGGGCAACCCCGGCCGGAAAAATAAAGTAGGTATTACGGTTCGATGCGGCGGCGGTTGACCTTGGCCATCGGCAATGGAATCAGCTTGCCCATCGGTTCGCGGCGTTCCTGACGGACCGGCCGCAGGCCCACCACGATCTTGCGCGCCACCAATAAATAGAAGCCGCCACCGGACAATTGCCAATCACCGGCCTTGCGCTCCCAACCGGCCAGACGGGTCTGCCAGGCGGGCGAAGCAAGCGGCGGACGATAGCACCCGAAGCGGCGTTTCTCCAGCGCGAAGCCCAGCAGATTCAGCCAGTCGGCCACCCGCGACGGAGAAATGCAGCGCGCCTTGCGCAAGGCATCGTGAGCAAACACATGACGCAGGCCCCAGCTGCTCCAGGGGTTGATCCCGATGATGAGCAGATGACCGCCCGGCCGCACGCTGCTCGCCGCTTCCCGCAACAAACCATGTGGCGACAGGCAGAAATCCAGCCCGTGCTGCAACACCACCACATCGGCGGCATGCTCGCTCAACGGCCAGGCTTGTTCCTCGCAGACTATTTCGACCCCCGGCAACGGCGCACCCAGGCGCACATTGCGCTGCACCTGCGGCGCCGACGGTGGCGTCTGGGCCGAGGGACCGTAATGCACCAGGTAACCGCCGAAAAAACGGCCCAGCTCTTCTTCGAGCATCAGCCGCTCTTCATCCAGCAAAAACTGTCCGAGTGGACCGGACAGCCACTCACGAGCGGCGCTGATCAACGCCAGCCAGTCAGGATCGGCCTGAGCGAACGCTTTATCGGTCATTGCATTCTCCAACGCGCCAGGAAGTTCTAAGATGCGCCATTGTTTTCCGCTTGGCGAATCCGACGATGATACAGATCAGTGCCCTGCCCGCCTTTACCGACAACTACATCTGGTTGTTACAAGACCCCAGCACCCGGCGCTGCGCGGTGGTCGACCCGGGCGATGCCGCGCCGGTTCAGGCCTGGCTCACGGCTAATCCGGGCTGGGTGTTGAGCGATATTCTGATCACTCACCATCATCATGACCATGTCGGCGGCGTCGACCAGCTGAAGAAAGCGACGGACGCCAACGTCTACGGTCCGGCCAGCGAAAGCATCCCGGGGCGCGACATCGCGCTCAAGGATAACGATCGCGTCAATGTGCTGGGCCATGACTTCGAGATCATTGCCGTCCCCGGTCATACCCTGGGGCACATCGCCTATTATCACCCCGGCCTGCTGTTCTGTGGCGATACCCTTTTCGCGGCGGGTTGCGGACGCCTGTTCGAAGGCACGCCTCAACAAATGTACACCTCGCTGTCGCGCCTTGCCGCGCTTCCCGAAGACACCAAGGTGTACTGCACCCATGAATACACCCTGAGCAATCTGCGCTTCGCCGCGGCCGTCGAACCAGGCAATCCGGACACCCTCGAACGCCTGGGCACTGTCACCCGTCAACGGGAAGCGGGGATCATCACGCTGCCTTCGACGATAGCCCTGGAAAAGCGCACAAATCCGTTTTTACGTGCCGGAGAAACATCCGTTAAAGAAAAAGCGGACGAACGGACCGGCACCGATAACTCTGCGCCCGATATGGTTTTTGCGACACTGAGGGCTTGGAAAGACACGTTCTAAACAGCTTGCACGATGGTACGAAAACCATGAATGGTTGACCGTTAGGGGTGCGCTTTCTAGAATCGCCCGACATTTTTGCCCGGAACTTACTTCCAGCCAATGTCGTCATCTATTCGCAAAGCCATCAATTCGGACGCTCTGACCCGCCTGGCGCAAGCCATAGCGGTGGCTGTGTCCGCGACATTGGCGGGCTGTTCCAGCCATGCGCCGCAGACCGATGCGACGCATGCTTCGAATATTGCCGCGCGTGCCAAGCAGAAGCCCATCTGGATCAGCGAAAAGCCGAGCCCGCAAATCCCGCAGGATGTCTGGGAGCGCATGCGCCAGGGCTTCCAGCTGCAGGACGGCCTGGGGGTCAACCCGCGCATCGAGCAACAGCGCCTGTGGTTCGCCAGCAATCCATCGTTCCTCGAAAACGCCGGCGAACGCGGCAGTCTCTACATTCATTACATCGTCGAACGTCTTGAAGAACGCAACATGCCGCTGGAACTGGCATTGCTGCCAGTGATTGAAAGCGCCTACAACCCGATGGCCTACTCCCGGGCCAATGCGGTTGGCTTGTGGCAATTCATTCCATCCACCGGACGTTACTTCAACCTGCGTCAGACCCGCTTCTATGATGGCCGTCGCGATATCACCGCTTCGACCACCGCCGCAATGGACTACCTGACCCGTCTGCACGACATGTTCAACGGCGACTGGCTGTTGGCCCTGGCCGCTTACAACGCCGGTGAAGGCACGGTCAGCCGGGCCATCGAGCGCAACGAAAAGCTCGGCCTGCCGACCGACTACTGGAACCTGCCGCTGCCCGCCGAAACCCAGGCCTATGTGCCGAAGCTGCTGGCCTTGTCGCAAGTGGTACTGGCGCCTGACGCCTACGGCGTGAACCTCAACCCGATCGCCAACGAACCGTATTTCCAGGTCGTCGAAATCAACCAGCGCATGGACCTGTCCAAGGTCGCGGCGGTGGCCAACATCGACGAAGACGAACTGTTCCAGCTCAACCCGGCCTTCAAGCAACGCACCACCATCGACGGCCCCCAGCATTTGCTGGTGCCAACGTCCAAGGCACAACTGCTGACCACCAGCCTGCAGACCATGCGTCCTGAAGAGTTGATCAGCAAGAAGCAGCTCAAGCCGGTCTTCGACGGCGCGGACGAGACCCAGGTGGCCGTTGCCAAACGCAACTACCGGGTCAAGCGCGGCGACAACCTGGGCTCCATCGCCAAGGCCAACAATGTCGACGTCAAGGACCTGCAGCGCTGGAACAAGCTGAGCGGCAAGAACCTCAAGCCCGGCCAGACACTGGTTATGCAGGACACCAGCAAACGCGGTAAGGGGCGCATCAACACCGTGGTTGCGGCCAACGCCAAAACCAGGGGCGATGCCAAAAAGCCACAGACCCAATACAAGGTCAAGCAAGGCGACTCGCTGTACATCGTGGCCAAGCGCTTCAACGTTGAAATGCAGCACCTCAAGCGCTGGAACCCGAAAATGGGTCAGGCGCTGAAGCCGGGGCAGATGCTGACGGTTTCCAATCCGCACTAAAAAAAACGAGCCCCTGATTATCAGGGGCTTTTTTATTTTTGCAGCATCGAAAGGCTTTGTGGCGAGGGAGCTTGCTCCCGTTGGGCTGCGCAGCAGCCCCAAACCCTGCTCCCTGGATAATTCTGACATACCGCGTGCACAGGGTTTACGACGGCTTCGCCGCCGAGCGGGAGCAAGCTCCCTCGCCACAGGATGGGCGCAAGCAGAACTGTCTCGTCCGCAATTAACAGCGCATTAACCCCCCGTCTTTTTCCTGTCCATACAAGCTGTTACTGTACGAGCCACAAAGCCCAAGCCGCCTGGATCGGATTCACTACTTGAAGCGTCCCCTCCTCTCGCTCCTGATCAGCCTGGCCTTGAGCTCCACCGCAAGCGCGACGATCAGCGAAAGTCATGGTTATGCGCAGTTCGGCACGCTCAAGTACCCGGCCAGATTCACCCACTTCGATTGGGTCAACCCGCAAGCGCCCAAGGGCGGTACGTTGCGGGTGATGGCGTTTGGCACGTTCGATACGCTCAACCCTTATACCTTCAAGGGCACCAGCCCGGTTGCCACGCCGAATTTCCTGCAATATGGCATCAACGAGCTCAACGAGCCGCTGATGGTCGGTACCGGCCAGTACGCCCCCTCCGGGGACGAGCCGACCTCCAGTTATGGCCTGATCGCCCAATCGGTGGAGTACAGCGAGGACCGCAGCTGGGTGGTGTTCAATCTGCGCCCCGAGGCACGCTTTCACGATGGCACGCCGATCACCGCCTACGACGTGGCGTTCTCCTACCGCCTGCTGCTCAAGGAAGGTCATCCGCAATACCGCACCAACCTGCAGGAAGTGTTGCGGGTCGATATCCTCAATCCCCGACGCATTCGTTTCGTCTTCAAGCGTACCGGCAATCCCTTGCTGATCCTGCGCCTGGGTGAATTGCCGGTGCTGCCGCAACATTACTGGAAAGATCGCGACTTCAAGGCCACCACCTTCGAACCGCCGCTGGGCAGCGGGCCGTACCGCATTACCTCGGTCACGCCGGGACGGCAGATCGTGTTCGAACGGGTCAAGGACTACTGGGGCAAAGACCTGCCGGTCAATCGCGGCAAGTACAATGTCGATCGCATGCAAGTCGAGTTCTACCGCGACAGTGACGTTGCGTTCGAAGCGTTCAAGGCCGGTGAGTTCGACATCTATATCGAGCATCAGGCGAAGAATTGGGCCACCGGCTACAACTTTCCGGCGATACGTCGTGGCGATGTGATCAAGGCGCAGATCCCGCACCAGATCCCGACCCAGACTCAAGGGCTGTTCATGAACGGCCGGCGCCCCACCCTGTCCGAAACCAAGGTCCGTGAGGCGCTGGGGCTGATGTTCGACTTCGAGTGGACTAACCGCACGCTGTTCAGCGGTGCCTACAATCGCGCCATGAGCTACTACCCCAACAGTGAATTTTCTGCCACGGGTCTGCCGGTCGGCCATGAATGGCTGTTGCTCAAGCCCTGGCGCGAGCAGTTGCCCGCCAGATTGTTCAGCGAACCGTTCAGTCTTCCGCAGACTCAGGGCCGCGGCATTCCCCGAGACACTATGCGCCAGGCACTGAGCCTGCTCGCCGAGTCCGGCTGGAAGCTCAACGGCCAGCGCTTGCAGAACGCCGCCGGGCAGCCGTTGCGCCTGGAAATCCTGCTGGTCAATCCGAACCTGGAGCGCATCCTTCAGCCCTACGTCGAGAACCTCGCCAGCATCGGCATCGACGCACGGCTGCGCACGGTCGATCGCGCCCAGTACAAACAGCGCCTGGATCAGTTCGATTTCGACATGATCCTGATGACCCTCAACCAGACCCTCAGCCCCGGTCTGGAGCAGTGGCAGTACTTTCATTCCAGTCAGGTCGGGGTCAAGGGCAGCAAGAACTACGCCGGCATCGGCAACCCGGTGGTCGATCATCTGCTCGATCAATTGCTCGCGGCCAAGACCCGCGATGAGCAAGTCGCCGCCGGCAAGGCGCTCGACCGGGTGCTGCTCTGGCAGCACTACATCATTCCCAACTGGTACCTCAATTATCACCGCCTGGCTTACCGCAACCGGTTCGCCTTCGTCAGCACGCCGCCCTACACCCTGGGCCTGAGTGCGTGGTGGCTGAAATCTTCGGAGAAAGATCGATGAAACCCATCAGCGCCCTGCTGTTGCAGGCCAGCGCCCTGTTGTTCGCAGGGTGGGCCTGTGCCGCCCCGCAACATGCCCTGACCCTGTACAACGAGCCGCCGAAATACCCGGCCGACTTCAAACACTTCGAGTACGTCAACCCGGACGCGCCCAAGGGCGGCATCTTCCGCCAGGCCGGTTTCGGTGGTTTCGACAGCCTCAACCCCTTCATCAGCAAAGGGGTATCGGCCAACGACATCGACCTGATCTACGACACCCTGGCCAGGCAGAGCCTGGATGAACCCTTTACCGAATATGGCCTGATCGCCGGCAAGATCGAAAAAGCCCCGAACAACGACTGGGTGCGTTTCTACCTGCGGCCCGAAGCCCGTTTCAATGACGGCCATCCGGTACGGGCCGAGGATGTGGTGTTCAGCTTCCAGACCCTGATCAAGGATGGCGCACCGATGTACCGCGGCTACTACAACGACGTCGAAGACGTGGTCGCCGAAGATCCGCTGACCGTGCTGTTCAAGTTCAAACACAGCAATAACCGCGAGCTGCCGCTGATCCTCGGTCAGTTGCCGGTACTGCCCAAGCACTGGTGGGCCACTCGCGATTTCAACAAAGGCAACCTGGAAATTCCGCTGGGCAGCGGCCCGTACAAGGTCACCGAGGTCAAGGCCGGGCGTTCGGTACGCTACGAGCGGGTCAAGGATTATTGGGGCAAGGACCTGCCGATCAACCGCGGGCTCTACAACTTCGATGTCATGACCACCGACTACTACCGCGACAACACCGTGGCGCTGGAAGGCCTCAAGGCCGGGCAATTCGATTACTGGCTGGAGATGACCGCGAAGAACTGGGCCAACGCCTACAACATTCCAGCCGTCACCGAAGGCCGCCTGATCAAGGAACAGATCCCCAACGGCAACCCCACCGGCATGCAAGGCTTCGTGTTCAACCTGCGCCGCCCGGTGTTCCAGGACGTGCGCGTGCGCCAGGCACTGACCCTGTTGCTGGACTTCGAATGGACCAACAAGCAGTTGTTCAACGGCGCTTACGCGCGCACCCGCAGTTACTTCGAGAATTCGGAAATGGCCGCCACCGGCCTGCCGGATGCCGATCAGCTGGCGATCCTCGACCCGTTTCGCAGCAAACTGCCGCCACAGGTGTTTTGCGAGGCCTTTGAGAACCCGACCACCGATGGCAGCGGCATGATCCGCACCCAGCAACGCCAGGCCTATCAACTGCTGCAAGAGGCCGGCTGGCGCATCGTCGATGACAAGATGGTCGACGCCACCGGCAAACCGGTGAGCATCGAATTTTTGCTCGCCCAGACCGAATTCGAACGCGTATTGCTGCCGTTCAAGCGCAACCTGAGCGACCTGGGCATCGAGCTGGTGATCCGCCGGGTCGATGTCTCGCAATACGTCAACCGCGTGCGCTCGCGGGACTTCGACATGATCGTCGGCAGCTTCCCGCAGTCCAACTCGCCGGGCAACGAACAGCGCGAATTCTGGATGACCGCGGCTGCCGACAAACCCGGCAGCCGTAACTCCATGGGCCTCAAGGATCCCGTGGTGGACCAGTTGGTCGAGCAATTGATCAATGCCGATTCGCGCAAAAGCCTGGTGGCTCATGCCCGCGCACTGGACCGGGTGCTGCAATGGGGCTATTACGTGATTCCCAACTGGCACATCAAGACCTGGCGTGTGGCTTACTGGAACCACATCGGTCACCCTAAGGTCTCCCCCAAATATGACATCGGCACCGCCACTTGGTGGGTCAAGCCCGATGCCAAACCGGCCATAGAGATCGAAACCAAATTGCAAGCCGACCCTGCGGGCACGGAGTAATCAGATGCTGGCGTATATTTTTCGGCGACTGTTGCTGATCATTCCGACCTTGTTCGGTATTTTGCTGATCAACTTTGTGATCATCCAGGCCGCTCCCGGCGGGCCGGTGGAACAGATGATCGCCAAGCTCGAAGGCTTCGAAGGCGCCACCAGCCGTATCGCCGGTGGCGGCGCGGAGGTGTCGGTGGCCGGTTCCGCCTATCGCGGCGCCCAGGGCCTGGACCCGGCGCTGATCAAGGAAATCGAGCACATGTACGGCTTCGACAAAACGGCGCCGGAACGCTTGTGGATCATGGTCAAGAACTACGCCACCCTGGATTTCGGCGACAGTTTCTTCCGCGATGCCAAGGTCATCGACCTGATCAAGGAAAAGCTGCCGGTGTCGATCTCCCTCGGGCTGTGGAGCACCCTGATCATGTACCTGGTGTCGATCCCCCTGGGGATCGCCAAGGCCACTCGGCACGGCAGTCACTTCGACGTCTGGACCAGCTCGTTGATCATCGTCGGCTACGCGATCCCGGCGTTTCTGTTCGCCATCCTGCTGATCGTGGTATTTGCCGGTGGCAGCTATCTGGACTGGTTCCCGCTACGCGGGCTCACATCGAACAACTTCGATGAACTGAGCATGAGCGGCAAGGTACTCGACTACTTCTGGCACCTGGCGCTGCCGGTGACCGCCCTGGTGATCGGCAACTTTGCGACCATGACCCTGCTGACCAAGAACAGCTTCCTCGACGAAATCAACAAGCAGTACGTGGTCACCGCCAAGGCCAAGGGCCTGACCAATCAGCGCGTGCTGTACGGCCATGTGTTCCGCAACGCCATGCTGCTGGTGATCGCCGGTTTCCCGTCGGCCTTCATCGGGATCTTCTTCACCGGTTCGTTGCTGGTGGAGGTGATCTTCTCCCTCGACGGCCTCGGCCTGATGAGCTTCGAAGCGGCGATCAACCGCGACTACCCGGTGGTCTTCGGCACGCTGTTCATCTTCACCCTGCTGGGGTTGGTGGTGAAGTTGATCGGCGACCTCACCTACACCTTTGTCGATCCGCGCATCGACTTCGAAAGCCGGGAGCAGTGAGATGAACCTGTCCCCTCTCAATCGCCGCCGCTTCGAGCTGTTCAAGGCCAACAAGCGCGGCTGGTGGTCGCTGTGGCTGTTCCTGATCCTGTTCGGCGCCAGCCTCGGCGCCGAGTTGATCGCCAACGACAAACCGCTGGTGGTGCACTACGACGATGGCTGGTATTTCCCGGCGCTCAAGCGTTACCCGGAAACCACCTTCGGCGGCGAGTTCCCGCTGGAAGCCAACTACAAGAGCCCGTACATCCGCGAACTGCTCAAGGCCAAGGATGCCTGGGTGCTGTGGGCGCCGATTCCGTTCAGCTACCAGAGCATCAACTACGACCTGAAAGTCCCGGCTCCCGCGCCACCGTCGGCGGACAATCTGCTGGGCACCGATGACCAGGGCCGCGACGTGCTGGCCCGGGTGATCTACGGCTTTCGCGTGTCGGTGCTGTTCGCCCTGACGCTGACCATCCTCAGCTCGATTGTCGGGGTGATTGCCGGTGCCTTGCAGGGTTTCTACGGCGGCTGGGTCGACCTGGCCGGACAGCGCTTCCTGGAGATCTGGTCCGGGCTGCCGGTGCTGTACCTGCTGATCATCCTTGCCAGCTTCGTGCAGCCGAATTTCTGGTGGCTACTGGGGATCATGCTGCTGTTTTCCTGGATGAGCCTGGTGGACGTGGTCCGCGCCGAGTTCCTGCGTGGGCGCAACCTGGAATACGTGCGTGCGGCCCGGGCGCTGGGCATGCAGAATGGCGCGATCATGTTCCGCCACATTCTGCCCAACGCGATGGTCTCGACCATGACCTTCATGCCGTTCATCCTGACCGGCGCCATCGGCACCCTGACCGCCCTGGATTTCCTCGGCTTCGGCCTGCCGGCGGGCAGCCCGTCGCTGGGTGAGCTGGTGGCCCAGGGTAAATCCAACTTGCAGGCGCCGTGGCTGGGCATGAGCGCGTTTGCCGTGCTGGCACTGATGTTGAGCCTGCTGGTGTTCATCGGCGAGTCCGCTCGCGATGCCTTCGACCCGAGGAAGTGAAATGAATCAGGACAATCTGATCGAAGTGCGCGACCTCGCCGTCGAATTCGTCGTTGGCGAGCACTGCCAGCGCGTTGTAGAGAATGTCAGCTTCGATATCAAGCGCGGCGAAACCCTGGCGCTGGTGGGCGAAAGCGGCTCCGGCAAATCGGTGACCGCCCACTCGATCCTGCGCCTGCTGCCCTACCCGCTCGCCCGTCATCCATCGGGCACCATCGAGTATTCCGGGCAAAACCTGCTGGACCTGAAAGAAAAAACCATCCGCCACATCCGCGGTAACCGGATCGCGATGATCTTCCAGGAGCCGATGACCTCGCTCAATCCGCTGCACTCGATCGAGAAGCAGATCAACGAGGTGCTGGGCATCCACAAAGGCCTGGTCGGCAAAGTGGCGACCAAACGCACCCTCGAACTGCTGGAAATGGTCGGCATTCCAGAACCTGAGAAGCGCCTTAAAGCCCTGCCCCACGAATTGTCCGGCGGTCAGCGCCAGCGGGTGATGATCGCCATGGCCCTGGCCAACGAGCCGGAATTGCTGATTGCCGATGAGCCGACCACCGCACTGGACGTGACCGTTCAGCTGAAAATCCTCGAATTGCTCAAGGAATTACAGGCTCGCCTGGGCATGGCGCTGTTACTGATCAGTCACGATTTGAACCTTGTGCGAAGAATTGCGCATCGCGTATGTGTCATGCAGCGCGGTTGCATCGTCGAACAGGCATCGTGCGAAGAGTTGTTCCGCGCGCCGCAGCATCCGTACACTCGGATCCTGCTGGCAGCGGAGCCCAGCGGGACGCCGGCGACCAACGTGATCGGCCCGCCCTTGCTGGCGGTCGAAGACCTGAAAGTCTGGTTCCCGATCAAGAAAGGCTTGCTCAAGCGCACGGTGGATTACGTCAAGGCGGTGGACGGCATCAATTTCAGCCTGCCCCAGGGACAGACCCTGGGCATCGTGGGCGAAAGCGGTTCCGGCAAATCGACGCTGGGCCTGGCGATTCTGCGGTTGATCGGCAGCCAAGGCGCCATCCGTTTTGAAGGCAAGCAGCTAGACTGCCTGACGCAGCAACAAGTCAGGCCGCTGCGGCGGGAGATGCAGGTGGTGTTTCAGGACCCGTTCGGTAGCCTGAGCCCACGGATGTGCGTGAGCCAGATCGTTGGCGAAGGCTTGCGGATCCACAAGATCGGCACCGAGGCGGAACAGGAACAAGCGATTATTGCGGCACTCAAGGAGGTAGGTCTGGACCCGGATACCCGGCACCGCTACCCCCACGAATTTTCCGGTGGGCAACGGCAGAGAATCGCCATTGCCCGGGCATTAGTGCTAAAACCGGCGTTGATTCTGCTGGACGAGCCGACTTCGGCCCTCGACCGCACCGTGCAACGCCAAGTGGTGGAGCTGCTGCGTTCACTGCAAACCAAGTACAACCTGACGTATCTGTTTATCAGCCATGACCTGGCTGTCGTCAAGGCGCTGAGCCACCAGCTGATGGTGGTCAAGCATGGCCAAGTGGTCGAACAGGGAGACGCGCAAAGTATTTTTGCCGACCCCCAACATCCGTATACACAGCAGTTGCTGGAAGCCGCCTTCCTGGTTCCAGACACTGCGCAATAACCTGAAAGAGAGGAGCAACACATGGGTTTTCTCGCCGGTAAGCGCGTACTGATCGTCGGTGTCGCCAGCAAGCTGTCCATCGCATCCGGCATCGCTGCCGCCATGCATCGCGAGGGCGCTGAGCTTGCCTTCACTTATCAGAACGACAAACTCAAGGGTCGTGTCGAAGAGTTCGCACAAGGCTGGGGTTCGAGCCCTGAGCTGTGCTTCCCGTGCGACGTGGCCAGCGATGAAGAAATCGCCAAGGTCTTCGAAGAACTGAGCAAGAAGTGGGACGGCCTGGACTGCATCGTGCACTCCGTGGGCTTCGCCCCGGGCGACCAACTGGACGGCGACTTCACCGAAGCCACCACCCGTGACGGTTTCCGCATCGCCCACGACATCAGCGCCTACAGCTTCGTGGCCCTGGCCAAGGCCGGTCGCGAAATGATGAAAGGCCGCAACGGCAGCCTGCTGACCCTGTCGTACCTGGGCGCCGAGCGCACCATGCCGAACTACAACGTGATGGGCATGGCCAAGGCTTCCCTGGAAGCGGGCGTTCGTTACCTGGCCGGCTCCCTGGGCCCGGACGGTACTCGCGTCAACTGCGTATCGGCTGGCCCGATCCGCACCCTCGCCGCTTCCGGCATCAAGAACTTCCGCAAGATGCTGGCCGCCAACGAAGCGCAAACCCCGCTGCGTCGCAACGTCACCATCGAAGAAGTCGGCAACGCCGGTGCATTCCTGTGCTCCGACCTGGCGTCCGGCATCAGCGGCGAAATCATGTACGTGGACGGTGGCTTCAACACCACGGCCATGGGCAATATCGAAGAGTGATCTTCGGTTAGCCATCAAAAAACCCGCCTGTTTTGGCGGGTTTTTTGTGCCTGCGATTCCGCGCACAACATGGCCCCTTGTGGGAGCGAGCCTGCTCGCGAGGGCGGTGTGCCAGCCAACATAAAAACTGAATGTCATTCCGCTTTCGCGAGCAGGCTCGCTCCCACAGGGTTATTCGGTGTTCAGGCATTTCGCGAACAACTGCTGGATCGGCTGCATCCGCTGGCTGTAGCGCTGCAACAGGACGATTTCGCGGAAGAAGGTCAACTCGCCCAAGCGAATTACCCTGACCTTCGCCCCATGCTCCAGCCACAACCCCGCCTCCGGCAACAGCGACACCCCCAACCCGCATTCGACCATTTTCACAATGGCTTCCAGCTCATCCAGTTCCAGTGCGACCTGCACATCGATCTGCCGCTCCCGCAGAAATCGCGTCACCAGGCGCCCGCCGAACGAGTTGCGGTCGTAGCGCACATGGGGATGTTCGGCGAGCAGCGTGAGCGGGTCATCGCCTTCAAGGTCCATCGGCGCGATCAGCACGAACGGTTCGCGGCGGATCACTTGCGCCGACAGTTCCTTGGGCAGGTCGAACGGCGGCTTGATCAGGATCGCCAGGTCCACCTCTCCCGTGTCCACCTGGCTCAACAGGTTCAGGGAAACGCCCGGCACCAGTTTCGGCTCCAGGCGCGGCGCCTGCTGGCGCAATCTCAACAATGCCTGGGGCAGCAATCCGGTCTGCACCGTGGCCACGGCGCCGATCTTCAATTCGCCACGGTACTCGCTGACGTCATCACTGACCGCCATGCGATTGAAGATTTCCAACATCTCCCTGGCCATCGGCAACGCGCGCTGGCCCGCCGCATTGAGCAGCGCCTGACGCCCGGTGCGATCGAACAGACGAATGCCGAGGGCCTGTTCCAGATTGCGGATCTGCGCGCTGACCGCCGATTGCGTCAGGCCGATGTGCATGCCCGCGGCGGCGAATGTGCCATGGCGCGCCACGGCGATAAAGGTTTTCAGTTCTCGAAGCATGGCGGCCACCGATTGATCGAAATAATTTGAGCTCGATGCAAAAACTATCGTCTTTCAATCGAAAAGCACAGGACTAAACTCTGCCTGAACTCCCCATGCAAGCGAGGCAAGCCTGATGCAACTGTCCCCTTTTCACCTGGCCATTCCCGTGTATGACCTGGCTGCTGCTCGGCACTTCTATGGCAGCGTATTTGGCCTCGAAGAAGGTCGTTCGAGCGATCATTGGGTCGATTTCAACTTTTTCGGCCATCAACTGGTCATCCACCTGGCGCCGAAAAACGCCTCGCAGGAAGCGGCCCATACCAACGCCGTCGACGGTCATGACGTACCGGTGCCGCATTTCGGCGTGGTGCTGGGGATGGCGCAATGGGAGGCACTGGCCGAGCGGCTGAAGGCATTGCAGACGCGCTTCGTGATCGAGCCGGGGATTCGTTTTCAAGGGCTGGTGGGCGAACAGGCGACGATGTTTCTGTTCGATCCGTGCGGCAATGCACTGGAGTTCAAGGCGTTCAAGGATATTGGGCAGTTGTTTGCCAAGTGACGGAATGCGTTGCCACTAAGGCTCGCTCCCACCTTTGACCGAGTTTAAATGCGATCAACTGTGGGAGCGAGCCTGCTCGCGAAGAGGCCCGCAAATACAACGTCACTCTACTTGCCTATCACTCTTTCAGCCTCTTCCAACAGCTCTTCAGCCGTTCCATGAACCGCTGGGTCATGCTCGATCTGCCCGATACTGAAGCGTATGTCATACCCGCGATGCGCCGTGGCATTGCGTTCATCGAGCATTTCTTCGAGCCGCGCCTTGATTGCATGGGTGTCCACCGAGGCGGACCCCGTCAGCAAGGCAACGAAGGTGGCACCGTCCAGCCGCCCGATCACATCGCTTTCACGAAAACCTATACGCAGGACATCGGCAAAGGTTTTCAGCGCGTTGTCACCCTCGGTGCGACCGAACAGGTAGTTGATGCGTTTGAATTCATCGAGATTGAAGAACAGCAACGTCGCCGGTCGGTCCAGTTGCCCGCAGGCGTCCAGTCCCAGTTGGGCCAGCGCCAGGAAACCGTGCCGGTTGGGCAGCAGCGTCAACTCATCCATGCTCGCCATCTGTACCCCGATCAGCTCTTGCTCCGCCTTGCGGGCGAGATCGCGCAGTAGCTCACGCTCCTGCTGCGGCGTCCCTGCACGCTTACTGGATTTGTGCGGTTTGCCTGAGATCAGCATCACATACTCCATGGGTGGGTATGCTCTTTAGAGTCCTCGATACCGGGTTTGACTCCATGTCGACTCGCCGTTGGTCAGCTACCCACTACCGGACACGGCCCGCCGGCGTCCGCCCAGCGCTTGAACTGCGTGACAAAAATATCGTGCGGCACCGGCACCGGCGCACGATCACCGCCCGGATTCCAGCCCCAAAGCACCAGTTTGTCTTCACGGACATGCTTGATCAGCGCCGCGAAATCACGGTCGCCGTTTCGCATACGGTCCTTGATCATGCTGCACAACTGGTCGGGCGGCAGGCCGATCCAGGCCATTTTGTGCGCCGCCGGCGGCAAACTCCAATGCGGTGCACCGGGTGGCGCTTTCGGGCCGTAGCTGGCCGGTGGATTGGCTTCGGCATGACAACTGGCACAAGGCAAGCCCGCCGCCCCCTTGCCGTCCATGCCGCGCACAACGTTCATCGCGTGGGGCGTTCCCGCGTCGAACTGCAACGGCGAATCGCCGGGAATGTGGCAGTTCTGGCACCGCGGGCTCTGGAACACTTTCTGTACCGTGTCGAAGGCCTTCACGGCCTCTTTATCTTCGGCGAACAGCTCGGTTGCATAGACAAAAAGGCCAACCAGTATCAGCGCTCCAAGTACCCAATGATGTCGTCTCATCTCACACCCCCGACAGTTGCAGCGGCAGCTCCCGCAAGCGTTGCCCGGTCAGGGCGAACACCGCGTTGGCTACCGCCGGCGCCGTGGGTGGTACACCGGCCTCGCCGATGCCTCCGGGTTTTTCGCTGCTGTTCAGGATATGCACTTGCACCACCGGCATCTCGTTGAGCCGCAGCACCTGGTAATCGTGGTAGTTGGACTGCACCACCTTGCCGTCCTTGATCGTCAGTTTGCTGTGCAAGGTGAAACTCAGGCCAAAGGCGATGCACGACTCCATTTGCGCCGCGATACTCTGCGGGTTGACCGCAATCCCGCAGTCCACCGCGCACACCACGCGATGCACGCGAATCGCCAGGTTCTCCTGGGACACCTCGGCGACCTGGGCCACGTAGCTGCCGAACGATTCATGCACCGCCACGCCCAAGGCATGGCCGGCCGGCAGTGGTGCTTTCCAGTTGGCTTTCTCTACCGCCAGGTTCAACACACCCAGGTGCCGTGGATGGTTCTTGAGCAAGGTCCGTCGGTATTCCACCGGGTCCTTGCCCGCCGCCGCGGCCAATTCATCGATCAGCGATTCCATGACGAAACCGGTGTGGGTATGCCCCACCGAACGCAGCCACAGCACGCTGATGCCGGTTTTCGGCGAATGCAGGTCAACCTGATGATCGGCCAGTCCTTCGAGATACGGGCTATCGGCCACGCCCTCGACCGAGGTCTTGTCGATGCCGTTCTTGACCATGGCCGCTTCGAGCGAGGTACCGGCCATGATCGATTGCCCGACCAGCACATGCTTCCACGCCATTGGCAATCCGTCGGCACCCAGGCCGACACGCGCCTGGTGCAGGAATGCCGAGCGGTAATAGCCGCCACGGATGTCATCCTCCCGCGCCCACACGGTTTTCACCGGTGCGCCCGCGGCCTTGGCGACCTGCACCGCTTCGGCGACAAAATCCGACGTCGGATTGGCCCGGCGGCCGAAACCGCCACCCAGGAATTCGGTATGGATCTCCACTTGCTCAGGCTTGAGCCCGGTGATTTTCCCGGCAATCATCTGGTCCAGGGTCTGGAACTGCGTACCGGTCCAGATCTCGCATTTGTCCTGGGTGATTTTCACCGTGCAATTGAGCGGTTCCATCGGCGCGTGGGCCAGATACGGCACGCTGTACTCGACGTCGAGGGTCTTGGTCGCTTTGGCCAATGCGGCCTTGGTATCGCCGGCCTGGCTGGCCGGAAGGCCGGGGGTGGCGGCGAGTTTGCGAAAGTCTTCCAGCAATTTCTGACTGTCGAGCCCGGCGTTCGGCCCCAGATCCCATTCGACGTGCAGCGCATCACGCCCCAGTTTCGCCGCCCAATAGTGATCGGCAATCACCGCCACGCCCGTCGGCACCTGCACCACTTTGTGCACGCCAGGAATCGCCAGCGCCTCGGCGCCTTCAAAGGATTTGACGCTGCCGCCGAATACCGGGGGACGGGCGACCATCGCGGTCATCAGGCCTTCGAACTGCACGTCCATGCCGAACCTGGCGCGCCCGGTTATCTTCTCTGGCGTGTCCAGGCGTTTCGTGGGTTTGCCAATGATTCTCCAGTCCTTGGCCTCCTTGAATTTGATGGTCGCAGGGTCCGGCACCGGCAACTTGCCGGCGTCGTCGGCCAGTTCGCCATAAGTGGCGCGCTGGTCGCCGGCCATCACTACACCCGATTCGGTACGAATGTCGGAAGGTGCGACGTTGAAGCGCTTGGCCGCCGCCTCGATCAACATCAACCGCGCCGCCGCGCCGGCCTGTCGGTAGCGGTCGAACTCCATCCAGGTCGAGGTCGAGCCACCGGTGATCTGCATGCCACCAAAACCCGCCAGGCCATAGTCCTTGGCGGAGGCCGGGGAATGTTCGACGCGGATTTTTGACCAGTCGGCGTCCAGTTCTTCGGCAATCAACATGGTCAGGCCGGTCCAGATGCCCTGGCCCATTTCCGAATGACCGAGCAGCACGGTGACGCTGTTGTCATTGCCGATGCGCAGGAAGGCATTGGGGGCGAACGCGTTGCCCTGGTTCTCGGCCCCCACGGCAAAACGATGGCCACCGGGGATGACAAACGCCACCACCAGACCGCCGCCCAGCACGGCACTGCCTTTGAGAAAACCACGACGCGAGAGCGGATAAATGCTGTCCATGGCCACCTCAACCCAGCTCGGCGGCGCGTTTGACCGCGGCACGAATTCTTGGATAGGTGCCGCAACGGCAGATGTTGCCCGACAGCGCCTGATCGATATCGCTGTCGGTCGGTTGCGGGATCTTCGCCAGCAACGCCGCCGCCGACATAATCTGCCCGGACTGGCAGTAACCGCACTGCACCACATCGAGTTCGGCCCAGGCTTGCTGCACCGGGTGCGAACCGTCAGTCGACAAGCCTTCGATGGTGAGGATTTTCTGGCCGTGTGCCACGGCCGTAGCCGGCGTGATGCAGGAACGTAATGGCGTGCCGTCGATGTGTACGGTACAGGCGCCACACTGGGCCATGCCGCAGCCGAACTTGGTCCCGGTGAGGTGCGCGACATCGCGCAGGACCCAGAGCAAAGGCATGTCCGCGGGGACATCCAGTTCCTGGTCCTTGCCATTGATATTGAGGGTCAGCATTGCGAAGCTCCTCAGACTCACGGTGTTCTGAAGGGGGGCGTCGCTGTGGCAATGAACAACCTACGCGCGCCTTGGTTATCCCTACAGCTAAGTCCAATTTGCTTCGCTGGCCGAGGTGTATCGACCACCGGTCACCTGTAGGAGCGAGCCTGCTCGCGAAAAACGCCAGGACAACGCGGTCATACAGGCGGCACGCGTTATCGTTGGCATCCTTCGCGAGCAGGCTCGCTCCCACAATATGGGCAACAGTAAGTTAAACCCTCGGCTTGAACAAAATACCGGTGTAACGCAACAGAAACAGCCCGAACGCCATACACCAAAGCAGCGCCGACAATCCCAGTCCCAACCCGGAAAACGGCACCAGCAACACCCGTGACAGGCCCGCCACCAGCACCAGGGCAAACCCCAGGACGATCGCTTTCGACGGCTGCAACGGCCGCCCGGTGTGACCCAGGCTGACCCGGGCAATCATCGCCAGAATCAACCCACCCACTCCACCCACCGCCAGCGAATGGGTCGCCAGGCTCTGTTGCGGCATCAGGCCGACATGCCACAGCGCCATCGCGAACACCGCCACCACCAGCCAGACGTAAGACAGATACAGCGACCACAACAGCGGCACGCGCCACATGCCCCGATCATGCCAACGCCACAGGCGCAGCAGGTGCAAAGCGCCCAACAGCACAAACAACGCCGCCAGCCAGAGCCTGGGGACGTCATGCAAACCGAGGGCGAAGGTCAGCGCCACAAGCAAACTACTCAGCAACAGGAACCGGGTCGGCCATGGACTGATTGCAGGCTGTGCCGGGCGATTCAAGCCGCGCTGGATGAAGAACGGGATCACGCGCCCGCCAATCACGCTCATCATCGCACCCACCAGCCACAGGGCGGCCAGTACACCACGCCGCTGCAGGCCTGCGTCATCCAACGACATACCCCACAGCGTCATGGCCTGACAACCGGCCAGCAGCATGACCATCAGCAGAATCGGATAGTTGTCGCGCTTGCCGGCCGCTATCAGGTCCCGGCCCAGAGCAATGGCCAGCAGTGGCAGGAAAGGCAACTGCGATAGAAGTAGCAGCGCAGGAGGAATCGGCATCCACCAGGCCAGGCGCGCCAGCACCCAGATCAGCACCAGCCCGATCAATGGCCAGCCCTTGAGCGCCGGTCGGCCGGTCCAGTTCGGCACCGCCGTCAACAGGAACCCGCCGATGATTGCCACGGCGAACCCGAACGGCATTTCGTGTCGATGCCAGGCAAGCATGCCGCCCACTGGTTGCGCGCCGGGCAAGCGGCCGTACAACCACAAGGCCCAGATCGCCACCGACAGTGCGGCGAACGTGGCCCCCATCAAAAAAAACGGACGAAAACCCAGACTCAGAACCGGTGCCGCGAGCAGTTTGCGCATCAGACGAGCGCCCCGGCCAGTGGCTTGCTCAACCGGTGCTGGGCCAGCAGGCGCATGACGTAACCGATTTTCAGCAAGGTCGGGCCGACAATGGTCATGGCGTGCAATGACACTTGCGCCAGGATCGACAGGTGACCGTCATAAAGGTACGCGCCGTAGATCCCCGCCAGCAGCATGGCCAGGCCAACGCCGAGTACACGGCTGGAAAGGTGCAGAACATTCTGAGGATTGCTGAAGAAATGGAACATTTTCCGTACTCCTGTAGCAGTTCAGTTGCACGTTGGATGTATCAAGTCTCGTGCCAGATTTTTACCCCTTATGAATCAGTCCCTTGAGAACAAAGGTGTCATAACGACTCACGATCAAAATAGTCTGTATGACTCAACAGGTAGTCGAACTGACTATTTTCACAGCACTCCGCTGGCGCACTTGTCGATCTACGGCACAACCAGACAAGCACAGGCTGGCTACGCTGATAATCCAGCATGCAAAAACCTGCCAGGGAGACCCGCCATGCTACACGTTCAAAAACTCACACCCTGCCTCTGGTTCGACGGTCAGGCCGAAGAGGCTGCGAAGTTCTACTGTGCGATCTTCGATCACGCAAAAATCACCGCCATCACTCACTACGGCAAGGCCGGCCAGGAAATCCATGGTCACGAGGAAGGCTCGGTGCTGACGGTCAGTTTCGAACTCGACGGGCACAGTTTCACTGGCCTTAACGGTGGCCCGAACTTCAAGTTCAATGAGGCGATCTCGTTTCAGGTCAATTGCCAGACCCAGGAAGAAGTCGATCACTTCTGGGGCAGGTTGTCCGCCGGCGGACCGGTGGAGGCACAGCAGTGCGGCTGGCTCAAGGACAAATTCGGCGTGTCGTGGCAGATCGTGCCGGTGGCGATGATGGAGATGCTTAAAGACCCTGACACAACCAAATCCCAACGCGCCATGGCGGCAATGATGCAGATGAAAAAATTGAATATCGCCGAGCTGCGACGAGCCTTTGATGGCGAGAGCTAATACACTCCGGGGCTGATCTGCCGAGGATTGACCATGACGTTCTCCAAGCCCAGGCCCAAGGACCCGGACAAGGCTCCACGCTTCTGGCGCGATGATGCCCTGCCCTTTATCGAGGCACGCGCCATCGCCGACGGACGCGAGGTCTGTTACACGCGGCATTCCCACGAGCATTTTTCCATCGGTGCCATCACCGCCGGACGCAGTACCTATGTTCACGAGCAATCACGATTCGAGGTCAGTACCGGCACCGTGGTGCTGATGAACCCTGGTGATGTTCACGCCTGCAACCCCATCAATGACCAGCCCTGGTCCTACCTGATGCTGTATGTCGATACCCCGTGGCTCACCGACCTGCAGCATCAGCTCGGCTTCAGCGACGACCTGGCGTTTCGCCGCTTCAGCGTCACCCATACGCCGGATGTCGACCTGTTTGAGGGTTTGAAGGATTTGTATGAGGTGTTGGTCGATCCGCAGCAGGACGTTTTGCATAAACACAGTGCGGCGGTGGAGTTTTTCACCGAGGTGCAGCTAAGGCTGAACCCGGTCGATCAGCCGTTGCGCGAACCCAACTTCAAGCTGGAACGCGCCGCCGAATTCATCCGTGAACACTGCACGCAAATGCTCAAGCTCGAAGACATTTGCGAAGCGGCACAATTGTCGCCGTCCTACCTGATCCGCGCCTTCAAGCAGCATTACGGCATGACGCCTCACGCCTTCCTGGTCAACCGCCGCATCCAGTTCGCCCGGGATCAACTGCGCAACGGCAAGCTGATCGCCGACGTCGCGCTGGAAGCGGGATTTGCCGATCAGGCGCATTTTCAACGGGCGTTCAAGCAGCATCTGGCGGCGACGCCGGGACAGTATCGGGGGTGATCCCACTCGCCGGAACTTGCTCACACGGGCTTTTGTGGCGAGGGAGCTTGCTCCCGCTCGGCGGCGAAGCCGTCGCAAGACCTGCATGCAAGGTCTGTCTGAAGGAATGTCGGGGCCGCTTCGCAGCCCAGCGGGAGCAAGCTCCCTCGCCACAAAAAGCCTGCTTGTCGATGTCTACGGCAGCAGTAAATACACCGCACTCACCGCCAACATCAGCGCCATTACCCGATTGAACCAGCGCATCCCCGCCGGGTTGTTCAGGTAGCCGCGCAAAAACGTCCCGGCATATGCCCAGCAACCGACCGACAGGTAGCAGATCACCAGGTACACCGCCGCGAACCGCCACACCAACCGCGCCTCACCATCGGCGACAAACGCGCCCATGCCGGCCACGCAGGCCAGCCAGGCTTTGGGGTTGAGCCATTGCATGACGGCCCCGTACAGCATCGACGGCGCACGGCCCGCCTCTTTCGCCTCAAGTTGCCCGTTGTCGGCCGCCAGCTTGAACGCCATGTACAACAGGAACGCCACGCCGGCCCACTGCACCACCTGAGTCATGGCCGGCCACAGCAGCAACAACTCATGCAACCCCAGCCCCATCAGCACCAGCAGCAACACAAAACCCAGCGTCGCCCCCGCCACATGCCGCTGACTGGCGCGAAAGCCGAAGCGCGCCCCCGAACTCAACGCCACGATATTCACCGGCCCTGGCGTTATCGAAGCGGCCAACGCAAACGCCGCCATGGACATCATCAGACTCATCGCACACCTTCTTCCTGTCAGTTGAACCAGGCCTCAAGGTAATGAGCCCCTTGGCGTGCGTATTGAAGAAAACTGCCCTGCGAGACCACTACGCGTGATAGCCCACCACCCGTTTCACTTTCACCAAGGCTTCGCGCAGCGAGTCCATGTCCACCGAGCCCAGCGCCAAGCGAATCGCGTGCGGCACATGGGGGGTTATCGCAAAGGGTTCGGCAGGCGACACCGACACCTGCTCGCGCATCAGCGCCATGGCGATCTGGTCGGCCCGGGCGTCTTCGGCCAATGGCAGCCAGATGAAGTACGAAGAGGGATGGCTGATCGTCCTGAGTCCCGCCAGCACCTCCTGCGCCAAGGCTTGCCGGGCTCGTGCGTCCGCACGCTTTTGCCCCTCCAGCCTGGTCACGGTGCCGTCGTCGAGCCAGGCCGTGGCAATGGCCGTCATCACACCGGGGGTGTTCCAGGTGGTTGCCATGATCGTGCGTTCGAATCCCGCGATCCATTGCGCGGGCGCGGCCACGAAACCGACACGCAGGCCAGTGGCGACATTCTTCGATAAACCGGACACGTAGACCGTTCTTTCCGGTGCCATTTCCGCCAGGGGTGGCGGCGCGTTTTCCGCCAGGAATGCGTAGGCCGCGTCCTCGATGATCGTCAGGTCATGCTGGCGCGCCATCGCCACCAAGCGCTCGCGCTGATCGGCGTCCATGACCCAGCCCAGCGGGTTATGCAAGGTCGGCATCGAATAGACGGCCCGCACCGGTCGATTGCGGCAGAGCTTTTCCAGGGCCGGCAAATCCGGCCCCTTGTCGGTGACCGGAATCGGCAAGACTTCAAGGTGCAGCGTTTCGGCCAGGGTCTTGAAACCGGGATAGGTCAAGGCATCGGCGGCGATGACATCGCCGGGTTTGAGCAGCGTCATCATCACCACCGCCAGGCCATGCTGCGCACCACTGACGATCAACACCTGCTCGGCCGGCACGTTCAGGCCGCGATCGGCAAGATGGCGCGCGACCGAGGCCCGCTCATGCATGCGCCCCGCGTGGGGCTGGTAACGCAGCAGGGCTTCGAGGTCGCCGGACAGCGCGAGTTGGCGCAAGGCCGTGCGCAACAGATCCGCCTGACCGGGCAACGACGGGTAGTTGAAGTTGAGGTCAATCATCCCCGCTGCCACCACGGACTGCGAAATGCCTTGCCCAGGTGGCAACGCTGTCTCCCTGACAAAGGTCCCGCGTCCGGTTTCGCCGCTGATCAGGCCCATGCTTTCAAGCTCGGCGTACACCCGGCTGGCAGTGACCAGTGCCAGGCCATGCTCGGTGGCAAGTTGCCGATGCGTCGGCAAGCGTGTACCGGGCGGCAAACGCCCTGAACGGATGTCGGCAGCAAAGGCATCTACGAGAGACTTGTAGCGGGAGCGCGGCATGTCGAGATGTATCCATGACAATTTTTTGATTGTATCGATAGTCAGCCATAGGATGGGTTTCATGCAAGCCAACAATGAGTGTGAGCGAAATGGAACGGACGTCGAACCTGCAAAACCGGGCGCTGGACAGCAATGCAAGCGGCTGGATCAATGGCCTGATCGGTGTGGTGATTTTCAGCGGCTCACTGCCGGCGACACGGGTGGCGGTACTGGAATTCGACCCGGTATTCCTCACGGTGGCCCGCGCGACGATCGCCGCGATTCTGGCCCTGTGTCTGCTTCTGGCGTTCAAGGAAAAACGTCCCGCACGCCATCAACTGGTGCCCCTGGCCATCGTCGCCCTGGGCGTGGTGGTGGGGTTTCCACTGCTGACCGCGCTGGCGCTGCAGTACGTGACCTCTGCTCATTCCATTGTGTTCGTCGGCCTGCTGCCGCTCGCGACCGCAGTATTCGGTGTTTTGCGTGGTGGTGAACGCCCCCGCCCGGTGTTCTGGATCTTCTCGGTGCTGGGCAGTCTGCTGGTGGTCGGTTTCGCCGTGGCCCAAGGCCTGACCGCCTCACCCCAGGGCGACATCCTGATGCTGTTGGCGATCCTGGCCTGTGGCTTGGGGTATGCCGAAGGGGCCAAGCTGTCCCGCACGCTTGGCGGCTGGCAGGTGATTTCCTGGGCGCTGGTGCTGGCGTTACCGGTCATGGCGGCACTGACCTGGTGGCGGCTGCCAGCGTCGTTCAGCGGCATCAGCACACCCGCCTGGTTCAGCCTGGCCTACGTGTCGCTGTTCAGCATGCTGATCGGTTTCGTGTTCTGGTATCGCGGGCTGGCCCAAGGCGGAATCGCCGCAGTCGGCCAACTGCAATTGCTGCAACCGTTTTTTGGCCTGGCCCTGGCGGCGACCTTGCTGCACGAGCAGGTGAGCATCGGCATGCTCGGGGTGACCGTGGCGGTGATTCTGTGCGTGGCCGGGGCGAAAAAATTCGCTCGTTAGCCACTGCTATGGCGCTTGCCGTCATGACTGTACGGGGCAGTCCAACCGCCTCTCGTGATAAAAACAGGGCACTCGTTACAGGAGCCCGCCCATGGACCTCGCCACCCTCACACTCTTCCTTCCGGCCTGCTTCGCCCTGAACATGGCGCCAGGCCCGAACAACCTGCTGTCGGTCAGCAACTCCACCCGCTACGGCTACCGCATCGCCTGTGTGGCGGGGATGGGCCGTTTGCTGGCGTTCGCCGGGATGATCGCCCTTGCCTCGGCGGGCCTGGCGGTGGTGCTGCAAACCTCGGAGTTGTTGTTCTACGCGATCAAGATCCTCGGAGCGGCGTACCTGTTCTATCTCGCCTGGCAACTGTGGCGTGCCGACCCCGGGATGGAAAGCACCGTGACCGGTGCACCCGTGGGCATGCTGGCGCTGGCCCGGCAGGAATTTCTGGTGGCGGCGGGCAACCCGAAAGCGATCCTGATCTTCACCGCGTTCCTGCCGCAGTTCGTCGACTCGAGCCGCGCCATCACGCCGCAATTCGCGGTGCTGGGCGCGCTGTTCCTGGCGCTCGAATGGGTCGCCATCGCCGCCTACGCCTACATGGGCCTGCACATGCGCCGCTGGTTCGCCAAGCCGTCGGGCAAGCGGATGTTCAACCGCTGCTGCGCGGGGCTTCTATCAGCCGCCGCCTCGGTGTTGCTGATGGCACGGCGCACCTGAAACATGAAACCAACTGCGGGAGCGGGACTTCTTTCGAAAGCGATTGTCCAACCAACCCTTCAGTGGTTTACACTACTCTTTCGCGAGCAGGCTCGCTCCCACAGGGGCATTGATCTCATGGCGAATGAACAAAATTCCCTGTCGATTTTCCGGTGGAGGCTGCCCCTGCCCCGTTCTATGCTGCGTCCATGAACCTACAACACACGCAGCTTCCGCCCCACGCCGAGATGGTTCGCGCCATGCTCGAGCGCGACACCGCCTACGAGGGGGTGTTTTTCACTGCGGTGAAAACCACCGGGATCTTTTGCCGTCCCGGCTGTAAGGCGCGCAAGCCCAAGCCCGAGAACGTCGAGTTCTTCGCCCACGCCGATGAATGTCTGTCCGCCGGCTACCGCGCCTGCCTGCGCTGCAAACCGTTGAATGCCGCAGCCACCGCCCCGGACTGGGTGCAGAAGCTGCTCAAAGCGGTGGACGCCAACCCCGAGCAGCGCTGGACTGACGCCCAGTTGCTGGCCGAAGGCATCGAGCCGCTGAAGTTGCGCCGCTGGTTCAAGCAGTATTTCGGCATGACTTTTCATGCCTGGCTGCGCACCCGGCGCCTGGGCATGGCATTGGGCGGAATAAAGCAGGGCGATTCCATCGACAGCGCGGCATTCGACTCGGGCTACGAATCCCTGAGCGGTTTCCGCGATGCGTTCCAGAAATCCTTCCACATCACCCCCGGTTGTGCCACCAACAGCGAACCCTTGCTGTTCACCCGGCTGACCACACCTCTGGGGCCGATGATCGCCATGGCCGAACGGCGTGGGTTGGTGTTGCTGGAATTCCTCGATCAGGCGTCATTGACCCGGGAAGTCGAAGCCCTGCAAAACCGGTTCGGTTACGCCGTGGCGCCGGGGCATAACGCGCATTTGCAGCACATCGAACAACAGCTGGCTGAGTATTTTGCGGGCAGTCGCACCGAGTTCAACGTTGCCTTGCACATGCCCGGCAGCGAGTTCTCCCGCCAGGTCTGGGCCGCGCTGGCAAAAATCCCCTACGGCCAGACCACCACCTACGGCGCTATCGCCACCCTTCTGGGCAAGCCCGGCGCCAGTCGCGCAGTGGGCCTGGCCAACGGTCACAACCGCCTCTCGATTGTGGTGCCCTGCCATCGCGTGATCGGTGCCGACGGTTCGCTGACAGGCTACGCTGGAGGCCAACCGCGCAAGGCGTTCCTGCTCAGGCTGGAAAACGCTGCGATACAGCTCACCGAACAACTCGCACTCTGATCCCCTGTGTTTTTCATAAGGAAGGAAATTCGATGGACAGGCTCGACACTCAATTTCATCAACTGCATCAGGACGGTCTGCTGTTCCTCACCAACGTCGCCGACGCCGCCGGGGCGCGGTTGGTGGAGCAACTGGGCAACAAGGCGGTGGCCACCAGCAGCGCGGCGGTGGCCTGGGTCCATGGTTACCCGGATGGCAACACCCTGCCCCTTGAACGCCTGGTATCGACGGTCGAATCCATTGCACGGGTGATCTCGGTGCCGTTGACCGTGGACATCGAGGCCGGTTACTCCGACGACCTGGATCGGGTTGCCCAGGTGGTAGACGCGGTTATTGCCGCCGGTGCGGTGGGGATCAATATCGAGGACGGTGCCTCATCACCCGAACTACTCGCCCGCAAGATCGAAACCGCCCGCGAGGTCGCCGTTCGGCGTCATGTGAATCTGTTTATCAATGCGCGCACTGATGTGTACCTGCGAGGCCTGGTTCCCGCCGAAGATCGCGTGGCAGAAACCCTCCAGCGCGCCGCGCTGTATCAAGCAGCCGGTGCCAACGGCTTGTTCGCGGCGGGTGTCACGTCGGATTATGAGATCAAAGCGCTGTGCCAGGGCACACCACTGCCGTTGAATGTGCTGGGGTTACCCGGCCTGCCGTCGCCTGAAGCGTTGCAAGGACTCGGCGTGCGTCGCCTGAGCGCCGGCTCGGGCATCGCCGAGTTTCTCTACGGCGCCATGGCGTCACTGACCAAAAGCTTTCTGCAGAACGGCAAACTCGACAGCCACGACATCAAGGCGTTGACCTATGGCGAAATCAACGCGCTGTTGAAACCGTCCGGGAAAGCCTGAGCCCATGCGCGACCGCTACCAGCCAGCCACTGAGTTTTTATCGTCACTCGATGATGACTGGCATCAGCACATCGCCGTGGTCGGCCCGTGCCTGCATCAACCCCATGCCGCACGCGATCCTTATGAATCGCTGGTCCGGGCGATTGCCTACCAGCAACTGCACGCCAAGGCGGGCGATGCGATTGTCGGGCGGCTGCTGGCGTTGTTCCCGTCGGTTTCGTTTCCCAGGCCCGAACAGATCGTCGCCACGGATTTCGATCAACTGCGCAGTTGCGGGTTTTCCGCCAGCAAGATCGCCACCATTCAGGGCATCGCCCAGGCGACGCTGGACGGCGTGGTGCCGGATTACGCCACCGCGCTGGCGATGGATGATGAAGCACTGATCGAGCGCCTGATCACCCTGCGCGGCGTGGGGCGCTGGACCGTGGAGATGTTGTTGATCTACAGCCTGGAACGACCGGACGTTTTGCCGGCCGATGACTTCGGCGTGCGCGAGGGTTACCGGCGACTCAAGGGGCTGGAGGTGCAGCCGACGCGCAAGCAAATGATCGAGATCGGGTTGGAATGGAGCCCGTATCGGACGGTGGCTTCCTGGTATTTGTGGCGAGTGCCTACCCGATAGACCGCGTTATCGTTCTTCGCGAGCAGGCTCGCTCTCACATTCGACCTGTGTACGCAGGACCAATGTGGGAGCGAGC
>NZ_JBSVWS010000071.1:0-27786 GCF_054071155.1 Pseudomonas sp. SDO5532_S415
GCTCGCGAAGACGGTCTCATAGCCAACACATTTATCGATTGACCCACCGCTTTCGCGAGCAGGCTCGCTCCCACAGGGATTTGTGCAGCGTTCAACTCTGTTTTGCCGCCTTCAGACACTTCAAATCATTGAAGTCCTTGCGCACCCCCTCGATTTTCGTCAGCAACCGCTCACGTTGCTGCGGCGTGCTTTGCGCCATCAAGTCCACAAACAGTGAACGCGCCTGGGCTTCGGTTTTGGCGAAGGCTTCGCGGTAGGCCGGTGTCCACAAGCGCTCTCGATTCACCAGAAGTGTCTCGATTCGTTGTGGGAATTCGGGGCTGTGACGTTGCGCAACGGCTGCACTGAATTGCTTCTGCCAGTGGACGCGGTTGGCGAGCCACTGCGTATTCTGGTCACCCAGAGCGTTGGACCACGCCACGACGCGTTGTTGCTGAGGGGGAGTGAGTGGCCCGAGCCAGGCATCCAGGCGTTTTTCCATGCGTTCGCCGCGGTCCTTGATCTGCTGATCAAGGGACGGCTTGAGGTACAGCGCCTGGCGTTTGCGTTGGTCTTTGGCGAAGGCCTCGTTCATTTCGGCGACCTGCTGGTCATCCAGTCCTTGCAGCAACTCGATGGCGGACGGGGTGATTTCCCGCGCGGTCTCGGCGATCGCCTGTTCGGCTTCTTCGGTGCGGGCTTGCAATGCGGCATCGGTTACCTGATTGGTCGCGACCATGGTCTGCAAGCGATCCAGCCAGTCCAGATAGCCTGGCAGTTGTGTGGTGCAGTGCCAGGTCAGGTGTTCCTTGAGGCGTTCGTTCAGCCAGCCTTTTTGCTCGCCGTTCATGTCCAGGTAATCGCTGAGCGTCCAGGGGATGATCACGTCGAGGTTGCGGTAGGCCAGGCCCATGCGGCTGCACGCGCCGAGAGCGAGCGTCACGGTGAGCACGAAAGCGAGCTGTTTCATCCAGCGGGACATGGGCGAATCCTTGCGAAAGCCTGGCTTCGGGGACTGATTCTCATGTGAACGCAGGATGAGCCCGGCAGTTCAGCCGATCAATAGACGGCGGACCGTGGCGTTGTTTCTGTACATGTCTTTTGGGGGAGGTGTTGCGGGGGAGGGTTCCAGTCCAAGCGCTTCGAAGCTCAAAGCGCTTGTGGACCAGGTGATGCGAGGTATTACTTTTGGGCTTTTATTTTTTACCCAGGGTGATCTGCTTGGACGGGCCGAACGTCTGGCCGCTGACGCCCTTGGCAATTTGCTGGATTTCACCGCCGGATTTGAGGAACGCAGCAATCTGGTTGTTGATCGATTCGCTGGTTTCGACGGCTGGAGCTGGCTTTGCTTTGCTGGTGGATGCTTTTACGCGCATGGCGGCCATTAACCTGTAGAAAATTAACTTGGCCAGGCATCGTACAGGAATTACCTGCAATTTGCTTGGCAATTATCCTTTGGATGACCGAGGGCGGATCAGGATAATTAGCGGATCATTATTTGATAATTGCCTCTAAGTCGCTGTTTTAAATAAAAACGTGGTCCGCAAAAACAGGATGCCCTGCTGGGCCGGCAGCGATGAAAATCCTCGGGTCGGTCTGACGAGCGGCGGGAGTCGTACGGTAAAACCCAGGAAAATGAAGGCCTGCAGAGGAATTTCTCGCACCGGTGGGTTGGTCGCCGAACGCGGCCTGCAAAACCGGGTAGAATGCCGCCCACGCAATGAGGGTACTGGACATGGCTTTAGTCGGGCGTTACAACAGTTTACAAGTGGTTAAACACACTAACTTCGGTTTATATCTGGACGGTGGCGCGGATGGCGAAATTCTTTTGCCTAATCGTTATATTCCAAAAGATATTCCCAGCGAAGATGAAGACTGGCTCAATGTTTTTGTTTATCTGGACAGCGATGACAAACTTATCGCGACGACTGAAAAACCGAAAGTTCAAGTCGGTGAATTTGCCAGTTTGAAAGTTGTTGAAGTCAACAGCATTGGTGTGTTCCTCGATTGGGGGCTGCCAAAGGATCTGTTGTTGCCGTTTTCGGAAGAAAAGCGCCAGATGACGGCCGGCGAATACGCCGTAGTGCATGTCTATCTCGACAAACACACCCGTCGCATCACCGCGACGGCGCGCCTGGACCGCTATCTGGACAAGACCCCGGCCAACTACACCCCGGGCCAGGAGGTCGACTTGCTGGTTGCCGAAGCCACCGACATGGGTTTCAAGGCAATCATCAACAACAAGCACTGGGGCCTGATTCACAAGAACGAAATCTTCAAGTTCATGCGTGCGGGCAAGGAAGAGAAAGGCTTCATCAAGGAAGTTCGTGCCGATGGCAAGATCAGCCTGAGTCTGCAACCGGTCGGCCAGGAAGCGGCCACCAGCCTTAACTCGAAGATCCTCGCCAAGTTGCGCGAGAACAACGGCACCCTGCCGGTCAGCGACAAGAGCGACCCGACTGTGATCAGTAGCATGTTCGGCGTCAGCAAAGGCAACTTCAAGAAGGCCATCGGTGCGCTGTACAAGAATGGCCAGATTGTCATTCATGCTGATCGCATTGAACTGAGCTGATACCGACCCCCTGTAGGCAATTTCTGCCCATCTGGTTAATAATCGATAGAATAATTTTTCGCCCCGGCCATGTGCCGGGGTTTTGTTTTTACTGTCGAGTCACTGCCATGGATTGTGTCGTTGTCGAGGTTTTCCGGTGAGCGCCACCCGGCGTAGCGCCGATGGATTTGCCCTGCAAGTGATGTTGGGGTTGTGCCTGGTCTGGGGTGTTCAGCAGGTGATGATCAAGTGGGCGGCGCCCGACATTGCCCCAGTCATGCAGGCGGCCGCGCGTTCCGGCATGTCTGCGTTGCTGGTGGGGTTGCTGATCTGCTGGAAGGGCGGTTGGGATCAGGTCGGTGCGACCTGGCGCGGTGGCTTGTTGGCCGGCGCCTTGTTCGGTCTGGAGTTCTTCTTCATTTCCGAAGGCCTGCAATTGACCACGGCCGCGCACATGTCGGTATTCCTCTACACCGCACCGATTTTCACCGCACTGGGTGTGCACTGGCTGTTGCCGAGCGAGCGTTTGCGGCCTGTGCAATGGCTGGGAATTTTCCTCGCGTTCGTCGGGATCGCCATCGCGTTTGCCGGTGGCATGTCCTGGGACAACCTCGATTACCGGATGTTGATGGGCGATGCGCTGGGCGTGCTGGCCGGCGCGGCTTGGGGCGCGACCACGGTGGTGGTGCGAGCTTCGCGATTGTCGGAGGCGCCGGTGACCCTGACATTGTTCTATCAGTTGATCATCGGCTTCATCGGCCTGTTGTTGATCGCGCTGCTCAGCGGGCAGATCACCCACGTCAGTTTGACCGGTGTGGCGATTGCCAGTGTGCTGTTTCAAGGCGTGGTGGTGTCGTTCTTCAGTTACCTGATCTGGTTTTGGTTGCTGCGCCGGTATCTGGCGGCAAACCTGGCGGTGTTTTCGTTCATGACGCCGTTGTTTGGCGTTACGTTTGGGGTGGTGTTGCTGGGGGAAAAACTGACCCTGAACTTTGTCATTGGCGCGGTGCTGGTGCTGCTGGGCATCACCTTTGTCAGCGCCGAGCAGTGGGTGCGCCGTCGGTTGCGCAGAGCACTTGGGCAGCCCTGAGCACCTTCGCGCCTGGATGGATTGACATTCTTTGAAAAAGAACAATAGTGGGTAACTTGTTCTTGTCTAGAGAATGTCGTGGAGTTTAGCCAGTTGCGGATCTTCCAGGCGGTGGCGCAGGAAGAGTCCATCACCCGCGCCGCCGAGCGCCTGCACCGCGTGCCGTCCAACCTGTCGACCCGGCTCAAGCAGCTGGAGGAGCAGTTGGGCGTTGAACTGTTCGTTCGCGAGCGTCAGCGTTTGCAGTTGTCGCCTGCGGGAAAAGTCCTGCTGGATTACACCGCCAAATTGTTCGCCTTGCACGACGAAGCCCATGCCGCGGTACAGGGCGGGCAACCGGCCGGCGATTTCGTGCTCGGCACCATGTACAGCACCGCCGCCATTCACCTCCCGGCGTTGTTGGCGCGCTATCACAAGCGTTACCCGGCGGTGAATTTGCAAGTGCAGTCCGGACCCAGCGGTGAATTGCTGGAAGGTTTGCTCACCGGCCGACTCGATGCGGCGCTGGTGGACGGTCCCCCCGAACTGGCCATGCTTGATGGTGTGTTGTTGTGCGAGGAACGGCTGGTGCTGATCAGCGAGGCGGATCACCCGCCGGTACTCAGCGCGCGGGACGTGGAAGGGCGTTCGGTATTCACCTTTCGCCAGGGCTGTTCCTACAGGATGCGTCTGGAATCCTGGTACTCCCGGGACCATGCGGTCATGGGGCGGGCGATTGAGATCGAATCCTATCCGGGGATGCTCGCCTGTGTGATTGCAGGTTCCGGCGTGGCATTGATGTCGGAATCAATGCTTGCCAGCCTGCCGGGCCGCGAAAGCGTGACGGTCCACCCGTTGCCTGAACCATTTGCCACGGCCACCACCTGGCTGATGTGGCGCAAGGGCATGGCCGGGGCCAACCTGAATGCATGGATCGAGGAGCAGCGGGCGCTCTATCCGTCGGCGCAAATCCCGGCCCGGGCGATTGCATGATTTAATGCCGTCGGATTGTGAGCCATTCAGTAACAGATCATTGCCACTTTGGGCGAGCATTGCTCAGGACTTCGGACTATTATCAGTTCGAAGCGACTACAGAATTCCGGTCGCTCGGCACTACCCTGAAGGGGGCATCATGAAAGAGAAAATCCAAAACTGGCTGCATGACCTGGGTGTCGCGCTCGGTTTGATCGAACCGCCTCTGCAACCTGTGCCAATTCGCACCGACGACGAACAGCGCCGACGCCAGCAGCGTCGCCGGTAAGGCTGTTCCTATTGGAGAAGGGGCTTCTGTGGCGAGGGGATTTATCCCCGTTAGGCTGCGAAGCAGCCCCAAGTCCATTCGACCTGGGTATATCTGGCGGACCGTGTCAGGCGATTTACGACTGCTTCGCAGCCGGACGGGGATAAATCCCCTCGCCACAGGAAGGTGTGTCCGCCAATATTACTTAATGCCGCCCAATTTCCATCAAAAACCGGCTCAAGTCATTCGCCGTCGTGGCCGTCTTGAGCATCCGGTCTTCCTCGGCGGTAAACGCCGTCAAGCCGAGTTCATCTTCCAGATGGAAGATCAGCTCTTCGATATCCGTTTTATCCAATCCCAACTGCGCCAGACTGGCGTTGTCGTCGAAGTCATCCTGACCCTCCAGCAGGCGGCTGATGTAGCGGTGCACGGCGGCGCGAATGGCGGCTTTGTTCATGATGACTCTTCAAGGGCGTTGTTGTTTTATTGGCCCTGGGCTTGAGTACAGCAGGCTTCAGCCGTGTGAGCGTTGCCACTCGTCAATCATGTGGCGTAGATGATCCCCGGAAAAACTGCCGAAATGCCCGCCATGCACCGTGCGGATCGGCAGCGCGCGCAAGCGCTCCAGGCTGCGGGCGTAGTCATTGAGGTTGGAGTGGTAGGCGTCCTCGATCAGCGGCCCGTCGTAGATGATGTCGCCGCTGAACAAGGTCTCGGTCGCGGCTTCGTACAGGCTGATGCCGCCCGGCGAGTGTCCCGGCGTGTGCAGCACTTGCAGCACCCGGTCGCCCAGGTCCAGTACATCGCCTTCTTCGATCAAGCCCGTTGCCGGGGCAGCCTTGACCCGATACTCGGCGTAGCACAACGGACAATCGGGGTGCGCTTCGAACATGTCGTCGCCGACAAATGCCCGGCTCAAATCGTTTTCACCGTCCGGTGCAGCCAGGATCTGCGCTTCGGCCGGGTGTACCAGGCGTTCGGAAAACTCGTGATGCCCGGCAATGTGGTCGAAGTGGCAGTGGCTGGCCACCGCTACCAGGGGCCGCTCGGTGATCCACGGCAATTGCTCGCGCAAGCTGACGAGCCCGGAACCGCTGTCCAGCAGCAGGTCTTTGTCACGGCCTTGAACAAACCAAAGATTGCAGCGGTAGAAGGGGCGAATGTAAGGCTCGTGAATCAGGCGGATGCCGTCGCTGAGTTGTTTCACCTCGAACCACTGATCGCGGCTGACGATCTTCATAATCACTTTCCTTCAGGCGAAAAAAAACGGGTGTGGCAACCGACGCCACACCCGTCGAAGAAAGCATCAAGTTGTTATGTTCAGCTTAGATGGCGCTCGCTGCCACGGCTGGGCGACGGGACATCAGGCTGATCACCACGAAACTCACCAGACCTACGGCCAGGCTGTAGTAGATCGGGGTGTTGGCATCCAGACCGTCCTTGACCATGAACAGCAGGGCGGTGGCGAAGCCCATGCCCATGCTGGCGATGGCGCCGGCGGTGGTGGCACGTTTCCAGAAGATCGCACCGATCAGCGGGATCAGCATGCCGCCCACCAACAGGTTGTAGGCCAGGGTCAGGGCGCTGATCACGTCGTTTACCACTAGGGCGATGCCGAGTACCACAACACCGGTCAGCATAGTGACGACACGGTTGAGGCCCAGGCTCGACTGTTTACCGCCACGCAGTTTCGGCAGCAGGTCTTCGGTCAGGGTAGTAGCGGCGGCGAGCAGGCCGGCGCTGGCGGTGGACATCATGGCAGCCAGTGCGGCTGCGATGACCAGGCCACGGATACCGTCCGGCAGGGACAGTTTCACGATCGCGGCGAAAGCGTTGTTGACGTTGTCCAGGTCCGGGATCAACACATGAGCCGCCATGCCGATCAGGGCGCAGGCCAGGCCGTAGAGGATGCAGTAGACACCGGCGAACGTACCGGCGACCTGAGCCACTTTGGCGGTCTTGACGGTGAACACCCGTTGCCAGATGTCCTGACCGATCAGGATGCCGAAGAAGTAGATCATGAAGTAGGTGATGATGGTATCCCAACCGATGGTGGTGAAGCTGAAGCTCGCCGCCGGCAGTTTCAACACCAGTTCGTCCCAGCCGCCGACGCGGTACAGGCAGATTGGCAACAGGATGAACATCAGGCCAACGGTCTTGATCACGAACTGGACGATGTCGGTCAGGGTCAGCGACCACATGCCGCCAATGGCCGAGTAGATCACCACCACGCCACCACCGAGCAGTACCGAGATCCAGAACGGCAGGCCGAACAGCACTTGCAGTACGGTGCCGATCGCCAGGATCGAGGTCACGCCGATCATCAGTGCGTACGCGAGCATGATCACCGCGCTCGCGGAGCGGGCCATCGGGTTGTAGCGTTTCTCCAGCACCTGGGTAACGGTGTAGATCTTCAGTTTCAACAGCGGCTTGGCCAGGAACAGGTTCAGCGCCACGATCCCGCAACCCAGTGCGGCGCAGAGCCAGAAACCGGAGATGCCATGCACGTAGCCCAGACGCACGGTGCCCACGGTGGACGCGCCGCCGAGGACGGTGGCCGCCATGGTGCCCATGTACAGGCTCGGGCCCAGGTTACGACCGGCAACCAAAAAGTCTTCGTTGGTCTTGGCCTTGCGCATGCCGTAGTAGCCAAGTATCAGCATCGCGGCGGCGTAGATGAGTACGACGAATAAATCCAAAGCCATGATGGCGTGTCTCCGATTGTCTTTTTTATGGTGAAACTAAGACGTTTCTGTGGGGCTGCTCTTTGTGGGAGCGAGCCTGCTCGCGAAAGCGTTCTGTCAGTCACACCTTTGTTGGATGTGCCGCCGTCTTCGCGAGCAGGCTCGCTCCCACAGGTATTTCAGGCGACTTGTCGCATCGCCGCTTTAACGAGCGAATCCGTGCTCTTGCTGCGTGGATCATTCGGGCCGAACACCGCAGTCGATTCCGGGAACAGGCTCAGCAATACCAGGTACACCACCGAGGCCAGGCCCAGGGTCACCGGCAGGCTGATGTCGATACCGCCGGCCAGTTCGCCCAGTGGTCCGACGAACTGCCCCGGCAAGTTCACGAAGCACAGGCCGACGGCCGCACTCGGAATCCAGGCACCCAGGCCACGCCAGTTCCAGCCGTGGGTGAACCAGTAGCGGCCACCTTTTTCACCGCGGGTGAACACTTGCAAGTCATCCGGGCAGTAGAAGCCGCGACGGACCAGCAGGCCGATGATCATGATCACCATCCACGGGGTCGTGCAGGTGATGATCAGCACGGCGAAGGTCGACACGCTCTGCACCAGGTTTGCTGCGAAGCGGCCAATGAAGATGAAGGCAATCGACATCACGCCGATCAGCAGCGTGGCCTTGACCCGCGACAGCACCCGTGGAAACACGCTGGACATGTCCAGCCCGGTGCCATAGAGCGAGGTGGTGCCCGTGGACATGCCGCCGATCACCGCAATCAGGCACACCGGCAGGAAGAACCAGCTCGGCGATACCGCCAGCAGACCACCGACATAGTTGTTGGCCGCGATGTAGTCTGGCGCCTTGATTGCCACGATGGTGGCGGTGGCGAGGCCGAACAGGAACGGGATCAAGGTGGCGAGTTGCGCCGCGATAACCGACAGCATGATCCGGCCTTTGGGCGTCTCACGCGGGATGTAGCGTGACCAGTCGCCAAGGAATGCGCCGAAGGAAATCGGGTTGCTCATGGCCACCAGCGCGGCACCGATAAAGGCTGCCCAGAAACCGGCCTGCCCCATGGCCACCGTGCCGGCGTACTGACTGTCGAAAGCCGGAGCAAAGGCGAAAATGCCCAGCAGGAACAGCAGGCTGGCCGCCCACACCGCGATGCGGTTGACCCACAGCATGAAGCGAAAGCCGTAGATGCACACGGTCAAAACCAGCAGCGCGAACAGGCCGTAGGCCAGGCCCAGGGTCAGATCGGTTTCCGGCAAATTGATCAGGCGTTTGGCACCTCCGACCAGCGCATCACCCGAACTCCAGACGGAGAGCGAGAAAAACGCGATAGCGGTCAACAGCGACAGAAAAGAGCCGACGATGCGCCCGTGTACGCCGAAGTGCGCGCCGGAGGACACCGCGTTGTTGGTGCCGTTGATGGGGCCGAACAAGCCCATTGGCGCCAGGATCAATGCACCGAGTACCACGCCCAGCACAATCGCCCAGACGCCCGCCTGGAACGACAGGCCGAACAGTACCGGGAAGCTGCCGAGTACGGCGGTGGCAAAGGTGTTCGCGCCGCCGAAGATCAAGCGAAACAGGTCGCTGGGCCGGGCGTCGCGTTCATTGTCCGGGATCTGTTCGACCCCGTTTGTTTCGATGCTGCTAAGGCTTTTTTCGTTGTTGTTGTTATTCATGATCTGCTCCGATCATAAAGGCGCGCTCATCGTGTGTGAGCGTCACCTGTTTGGCTAAGGGGTTGGCAGCCCTTCCGGCATAGCGGACAAATGTTCGTGACAGGCCAGCCACAGGCCTTGTTGTTCTTGGCCAGACGCTTGTTTCTTGAAAACAATCGTCTCGCGCTCCTGGCTGAAGTGTTGCTCCCCTTGCATGCGCAGCTCGGTGGCCACGTCATGGATGAAAATCGCCACGTCACCCTGCAGGCTGACGAAAGCGTTGCTCGACGTGCACGACAGCACCTCGAAGCCATCCTCGGCACGCCAGCTGTCCCACAACGCCTGGTAGGCATCGCGCGACAAAAGGGGCTGTTCGAGGGTGTAGAAAACGAAGCTGGCATCGGCGCTGAACGCGCCGAAGTAGGCTTCGCGATCGTTTCGGGCGAAGGCGGACACCAGGTCGGCAGCCGCTTTCAAAACCTGATCACGTTCGTTCATGACCGACCCTCAGCGGTGGACCACGCCAGGCAGTACGCAGAGCATTTCGTACAGCAGGTTGGCGGCCAGCAGCGAGGTGTTACCCGTGGTGTCGTAAGCGGGCGAGACTTCTACCAGATCGCAACCGATCAGGTCGAGGCCTTGGCAGCCGCGAACGATCTCGATCGCCTGAATGGTCGTCAGACCACCGATTTCCGGGGTGCCGGTACCTGGTGCCCACGCCGGGTCGATACCGTCAATGTCGAAGCTCAGGTACACCGGGCCACCACCGACTTTCTCACGCACTTCAGCCATCAACGGCGCCAGGGATTTGTGCCAGCACTCTTCGGCCTGCACCACGCGGAAGCCCTGGTTGCGGCTCCAGTTGAAGTCGTCAGCGGTATAGCCCTGGGCACGCAGGCCGATTTGTACAACGCGGTCCGGATCGATCAGGCCTTCTTCGACAGCGCGACGGAAGGTGGTGCCGTGGGCGATTTTCTCGCCGAACATGTGATCGTTCACATCGGCGTGGGCGTCGATGTGCACCAGGCCGACCTTGCCGTGCTTCTTATGGATGGCACGCAGGATCGGCAGGGTGATGGTGTGGTCGCCGCCCAACGTCAGGGGGATCACATCGTGTTCGAGGATATTGTCGTAGGACTCTTCGATGATCCGTACGGCATCCAGCAGGTTGAAGGTGTTGATCGCCACGTCGCCGATGTCGGCAACCGACAGCGAGTCGAACGGCGCCGCGCCGGTGGCCATGTTGTACGGGCGGATCATCACCGATTCGGCGCGGATGTCACGCGGTCCGAAACGGGTGCCGGGGCGCAGCGAGGTACCGATGTCCAGGGGCACGCCAACGAACGCAGCGTCCAGGCCAGCAGCGGTAGGAACATGGGGGAGTCGCAGCATGGTGGCGATGCCGCCGAAGCGCGGCATTTCGTTGCCGCCCAGTGGTTGGTGAAGAATCTTGTCCACGGGTAGGGCCTCATCGTCGTTGTTTTATTTATGTCGGTTGCGCAGGTCGGGGAGACGCAGGCACCGCTGTGGGCCGATTCTGCGAAATGTAGTGACCGGGAAGAATCGCTACGCGCAAATACTTAGTTCAGATTTTTCTAAACTAATGCTTGGCATGGCGATAGACTTGCGGCCATGTGCCGCACTTCTGTGGTGAGTGGATTTATCTGTGGCGAGGGGATTTATCCCCGTTCGGCTGCGCAGCAGTCGTAAATCCAGCGCACACAGTGCATCTGACACACCGAGGTGCAGATCCGGGGCGGCTTCGCCACCCAGCGGGGATAAATCCCCTCGCCACAGATAAATCCCTTCCACAGGATTGAAATTCGATTGGTGTCTGGAGCCCCCATGGCCAACGCTTTACCCGACCTGAAACTATTGCGCATTTTCGTCAGCGTGGTGCGTCATCAGGGATTCGCTAACGCCCAGCAAGAACTCAACCTCTCGACCTCGGCCATCAGCACCTACATGAGCCAGCTTGAGTCGGCGCTGGGCCTGGTGTTGTGCCATCGCGGCCGGGGCGGTTTCAGCCTGACCAGCAAGGGCGAGTTGTTCCATCAGGAAACCCTGCGTCTATTGGCCGAGTTGGAAGGCTTCGAACAATACGCAGCAGCGCTCAAGGGTGAATTGCGCGGCACGTTGAACCTGGGGGTGATCGACTCCACCGTCAGCGATAAGGCCTTGCCGTTCGCCGAAGCCATCGGCGCCTACAGCCAGGAACACCCGGCCGTGCATTTGCATTTGTCGGTGATGAGCCCCTACGAACTGCAACTGGGCGTGCAGGACAACCGCCTCGACCTGGCCATCGGTGCGTTTTCCACGCGCATGAGCGGTCTGGTGTACATGCCGCTGTACCGCGAGCAGCACTGGTTGTATTGCAGCACGCGGCATCCGCTGTTTAACGAGCGGCGCATTCCCGAGCAGGTTATTACCCAGCAGCGCATGGTCGGTCGTGGTTACTGGAGCCAGGCTGAACTGGCCCGCCATGGCTTCAAGCACAGCGCCGCAACGGTGGAGAGTATGGAGGCGCAGCTGATTCTGGTGCTGTCCGGCGCCTACATCGGTTACTTGCCGGAGCACTACGCCCAGGCCTGGGCCGACAAGGGTGACTTGCGTGTGCTGCTACCGGCGACCTTCGGATATCAGGCGCCGTTTTCGATGATCGTGCGCCGGGGCCGCAGCCGCGAGCCGCTGATCCAGACTTTCCGCGATCTGCTCAAAGCGCAGCTCAATCAGGTTTAAGACGATGTCCAGAATTCAATGCCCGCGCTGCCTGCGTCCGCAAAGCCATTGCCTGTGCCCACTGATTCCCAGTCTCGACAGCCGCACCCGAATCTTGCTCTTGCAGCATCCCGGCGAAGTGAATCATGCGTTGAACACCGCACGGCTGGCGGCGTTGGGCTTGAACAATGCCGAGTTGATCGTCGGCGAGGTATTCGAGGATTTGCCGAGGTTGTTGAATCAGCCGGGGTACCAGGCGCGTTTGCTGTTTCCCGGCGACGATGCGCAGCCGATACAGGCTTACAGCGCATCCGACGAGCCGTTGCTGCTGGTGGTACCGGACGGCACCTGGCGCAAGGCGCGCAAGATGCTGCACCTCAATCCACTGCTGGCGGCGCTGCCGAGGGTGACCCTGGCCGAGGGCGGCGTGTCCCGTTATCGGCTGCGCAAGGCACCAGGCCCTGGGGCGTTGTCGACGGTGGAGGCGATTGTGCAGGCATTGCAGACGCTTGAAGCGCCGGCTTCATTCGAGCCGTTGCTCAAGCCGTTCGAAGCGTTGATCGAAGGGCAGATTGCGGCGATGGGGCAGGAGACCTTTCAGCGTAATCATGGGCCGAAATAGTTGTTGCCTGTGCGGGCCTCTTCGCGAGCAGGCTCGTTCCCACATTTGATCGCATTCCATTGTGGGAGCGAGCCTGCTCGCGAAAGCGATAGAACAATCATCCAAAATATCTGATCGAAACTACCGCTCGCGCATCGCCTCAGTCCGCGCCTTGAGCACCGGTTTCAGCAAATAATCCAATACCGTTTTCTCCCCGGTAATGATATCCACCGTCGCCACCATCCCCGGAATGATCAGCAGCGGTTTCGCATCCCCGCCCAAATGGTTTTTATCGGTGCGCACCTGGATCAGGTAGAAGCTGTTGCCCTTGTCATCGGTAATGGTGTCGGCACCAATCAACTCAAGCTTGGCGCTCAGGCCGCCATAGATCGTGTAGTCGTAGGCGGTGAACTTGACCATGGCTTTCTGCCCCGGATGCAGGAATGCCACGTCCTGTGGCCGCACTTTGGCCTCGATCAGCAGGTTGTCTTCCAGGGGGACGATTTCCACCATATCGCTGCCCGGCTGGACCACGCCGCCAATGGTGTTGACCTTCAACACCTTGATGATGCCCTTGACCGGCGAGGTCACCGTGGTACGGGTCACGCGGTCGTCGATGGCGATGCTCGACGCCGTGATTTTCGACAGGTCGGTGCGTTTCTCATTCAGCTCCTTGGCCGCTTCGGAGCGGAAGGTTTGTTCCGACTCGTCGATCTTGCTTTTGATCTCGGCCATCGCCGATTCCGCCCGGGGGATCGCCAGGGTGGTGGCGTTCAGCGAGCCGCGGATTTCCACGGCGCTGCGCTTGAGTCGCAGGATCTCCACCGGCGACACGGCGCCGGTCTTGACCAGCGGCTCGGACATGGCCATCTCCTGATTGACCAGCGCCAGGCTTGAACTGTACTGACCGGCTTTCGAGCGGAACTCCGCCAGCTCCTGGGTTTTTTGCCGAAGTTGTTCACTCAGCGTGCGCTGTTCGCTGGCCAGTCGCCGTTGCCGTTGTTCGTACAGCGAGCGTTCGTCTTCGGCCACTTGCGGCGCCTTGGCGATCACTTCTTCCGACAGTTTGAAGGGCCGGCCTTCGGCTTCTGCCGACAGTCGCTCGACCTGCGCGGTCAGTGCATACCGATCGGCTTCGCTTTCGCCCTTGTTCGACTGGTAGCGCGTGTCATCCAGGCGCAACAGGGTGTCGCCCTTGTTCACCATTTGCCCTTCGCGTACGAAGATCTCGGTGACGATGCCGCCCTCCAGGTTCTGGATCACTTGCACCTTGCTCGACGGAATGGCCTTGCCTTCGCCCATGGTCACTTCCTGCAACACGGCGAACTTGGCCCAGAGCAGCGCGCTGATCAACAGCGCTGCCGCCAGCCACACGGTCACCCGTGACCAGCGCGGAGAATCCTGCAGCGAGGCGCCGGCCGTTTCCGGCATGAATTCAACTTCGGCGCTTTTGTTAAAACTTTTGAAGTAGCCGCGCGAACCTTGATCAGCAGACATGGGCTACTCCTAGACCGCCGCAGAGCCGACGCGGCCCTTGCGCAGTGCATCGATGACCGCTTCTTTCGGTCCGTCGGCGACGATCCGCCCGTTATCCAGCACCACCAGCCGATCCACCAGGCTCAGCATCGAGGTGCGGTGGGTCACCAGCAGTACGGTTTTGCCCTGGACCCAGCCGTGGAGCTTTTGCCGCAGAACGTCTTCGCTGCTGTTGTCCATGGCGCTGGTGGGCTCGTCGAGCAGCATGATCGGCGGATCCAGCAACAAGGCCCGGGCCAGCAACACGGCCTGGCGTTGGCCGCCGGAGAGCAATTGCCCGCGCTCGCCGACGGGGCGGTCGAAGCCTTGCGGATGTTGCCGGGCCAGCTCGGTGACGCCGGTCAGTTCCGCCACTTCGAGCATGCGCGCGTCGCTGATGTAGCGTGCGCCCAGGGTCAGGTTGTCGCGCAGGCTGCCGGCCAGCAGCGGCAGGTCGTGGGCGACGTAACCGATCTGATGGCGCAGGTCGGCGACGTCCAGTTGCCGCAGGTCCAGGCCATCGAGCAGCAACTGGCCTTCCGCAGGTTCGTAGAACCCCATCACCAGGCGCGCCAGGGTACTTTTGCCCGAGCCGCTGCGGCCGATGATGCCGATCCGCTCACCGGGTTTCACGCTGAAGCTGACATTGGCCAGTGCCGGGGCGCTCTGGCCGTTGTAATTGAACGTCACGCCGATCACGTCCAGCGCGCCTTGCAGTTGCGTACGCTCCAGCGGCCGTTGCCGGGCGTCCCGTTCCTGAGGCAGGGACATCAGGGCGTCGGTACTCTTCATGGTCAGTTGCGCTTGCTGGTAGCGGGTGATCAACCCGGCGATTTGCCCAAGCGGGGCCAGAACCCGGCTGCCGAGCATGTAGGTCGCCACCAGCGCGCCGACACTGAGGTTGCCGGCGATGATGCTATAGACCCCGGCAACGATGGTCGCCATGCCGGAAAACTGCTGGATGAACAGGGTGCCGTTGGTGGCCAGCGCCGCCAGGTTGCGCGCGTGACTGTCGAGGCGGGTGAGGGCGCCGTGGGTGCTTTCCCATTTGTGCTGGCGCTCGCTTTCGGCGCTGCAGGCCTTGAGGGTTTCCAGGCCGCCGAGGGTTTCGATCAGCAGGGCCTGGCGTTCGGCCCCCAGGGTCAGGCTTTTTTGCACGGTGTCGCGCAGGCGCGCCTGAATCACCATGGCGAAAATGATGGTGATCGGAAATGCCAGGATCGGGATCACCACCAGCCAGCCGCCGAGCAGGCCGATCACCAGCAACATCAGCAAGGCAAAGGGCAGGTCGATCAGGCTGGTGAGGGTCACGGCGGTGAGAAATTCCCGCAGGCCCTGGAAGTCATGAATGCTCTGGGCAAAACCGCCGATGGTCGCCGGCCGCGCTTTCATCGCCATGCCTGTGATGCGTTCGAACAGCGTCGCCGACAGGATCACGTCGGTTTTCTTCCCGGCGGTGTCCAGCAAGTGCGCACGCACCACGCGCAGCACCAACTCGAAAGCGGTGCCGATCAGCAAACCGATGGACAGCACCCACAGGGTCGAAGTGGCCTGGTTGGGCACCACGCGGTCGTAGGTCTGCATCACGAACAGCGGCACCATCAAGCCCAGCAGGTTGATCAGGAAACTCGCCAGGACCGCGTCGCTGTACAGCCATTTCGACAGTTTCAGCGTGTCGCGAAACCAGGCCTGGACCCGCGGCACCAACGGCGAGCGCAGGTCTTCGAGTTCATGCCGTGGCCGGGCGAACAGGGCCTGGCCGGTGTAATGCTTTTCAAGCTCTTCGGTCCTGATCCATTGTTCGCCGCCGTCGGCTTCGCTGGGCAGGATCAGCAATCGGCCGTCTTCGCCATGGCGGCGCAGCACTGCGGTGCGGCCATCGTTGAGCAGCAGCATGACGGGCAGGTTGAGCGGGGAAATATCCTTGAGGTCGCGGCGCAGCAGGCGCGCCTGCAAACCGGCCCGGGCCGCTGCACGAGGCAGCAGGTCCAGGCTCAGGCGTTGGTGTGCCATTGGCAGCCCGGCACTGAGGCTGGCGCGACTGACCGTCGCGCCATGGAGTTTGCAGAGAATCAACAGACCGTCCAGCAGTGGGTCATCGAAGCTCAGGCGCGGATCGACACCGGTGTTGCCAGGTTCCATGCTGGTCACATTGATCGCTCCCTTATTTTTACTGTAGGAGCGAGCTTGCTCCGGGCGGCGTTCCGACGATGAACCTGAGAGCGCCGCGGGGTGTCAGGCATCCCGCGTCATCATTGACGATCATCGCGAGCATGCTCGCTCCTACAGGGGGTCTTATTTGAGTTCAGGTAAACGCGCTTCGTTTTTCACTTCGGTCTGGGCGATCGCATCGGCGGGCAACACCACCCGCTGTTTGCTCAATAACTGGCCCATGTTCGCCAGTACCCGGTACATCGAAAATTCCTCGGTGTAGCGCACTTCGGTGTAACGGCGGTTGGCGTTGTAGAGTTCGTTTTCACTGTCCAGCAGGTCGAGCAGGGTGCGTTGGCCGAGGCCGAACTGATCCTGATAGGCCAGGCGCACGCGTTTACTGGTTTCGGCATATTCACGGGCGGTCGGGGTTTGCTTCTTGGCGTTGACCATGGCGTTCCAGGCCAGGTGAATGTTTTCGTTGAGCTGGCGCAGGGCGTTGTTGCGGATGTCCATGGCCTGATTGATCTTGTGGGCGTTGGATTGCAGGCGCGCCTTGTCGCTGCCGCCGCGGAACAGGTTGTAGTTCATCACCACCCCGACCCGCCATTCGTTGTCATGGCCCTCTTCGCCGGCGATGTTGTTGTTCGCGCCCACCGCGGCCTCTGCATCGAAACGTGGGTAAAACGGCGACTTGGCAACCTCGTACTGGCTCTCGGCCGATTGCACGTCGGCCTGGGCGGATTTCAGGTAGGGGTTGTTTTCCACCATGCTCTGTTGGGCTTCGGGCAGGCTGGCCGGCAGCTCGCCGCGGGTCGAGGGCGGGGTTTCCAGTTCATCGGGCATGCGTCCGACGACGGCGTAGAAGTTCGACTCGGCGTCGGCCAGGTCCACCTCGGCGGTGTCGAGGTTGTTCTCCGCCAGTGCCCGACGAGCGGTGGACTGGTCGGCGTCGGCGTTACTGCCGACACCGCGTTCGGTACGCAGGCCGATCTGGTCGTTGACCCGCAAGTGCGCTTGCAGGTTGTTCTTGGCCAGCGTCACCAGTTCACGACGCTTGAGCACTTCGAGATAAACCTCGACGGTGCGCAGGGCCAGGTCCTGGGCGGTGCCCTGAGCGTAATAGGCCCGGGAGTTGACCACGCCCTTGGTGCGCTCGACCTCGTTGGCGGTATTGAAGCCATCGAAGAGCATCTGCCGCAGGCGCAATTCCGATTGGGTGTAGTTGAGGATTTCCGTGTGGTGATCGCCGAACGCGCGCGTATTGGTGTTATCGCTGTACCCGCGTCCATAGGCGGCGTTCAAGTCAACCGATGGATAAAAGCCCCCCTTGGCGACCTTCACGTCTTCATCGGCCGACAGACGGCTGTCCACCCGCGACGCCAGTTCCGGGTGGGTCGCAATGGTGCTCTGGATCGCTTCGGTCAATGACATGGCTTGAGCCTGAGAGGTGCAGGCCATGGCCAATAAAACGGCGGTGTAGAGGGGGGTTAAAAGGCGCATGGGTACATCTCCCTGAGTCCTGATGGTGCTTTATGAGTCGCCAATTATTTGACGACATTTATAGGCAAACCGTTTCATGCTTTTAACAACAGAGCTAAGAACATTCTGGAGAGAACCTAAGAAGTATTTCTCATAAGGCTTATGCCGAAAAAAACTTATGCGCTCTGCAAAATCCAGCACATTGTTCAATTGCGAAGCCCTTGATTTATGAGCTTTAGGGCGCTCATCAGGGCTTGGAAAAGTTCCGATCCATTTATCGACATAGGGCGGAGAGGTGCTGGAGGGGAGGGACGTGTAACGGAAATTGAGTGACGGTTTTTTGTCACTCGGGTGATTCAGAACCGTTACGCATCGCTCGCAGGGCAAGTTGTCTCGGATGTGGAACTCGATGCCATTGATCGCAAAGGGTTTTATTCCCACCGTGGACGACGCCCGTGAGCAACACGCTGGGCGAGATCGTCGCCGGGGCAGCGGCTTACTCAGGTAATGCCGCTGATCGGGTAGACGATCCGCCGGGCGACCCGTTTGAGCCATCCATGAGCATGTTCTCCGCAACAAAAAAGGTGCCGACAGCGGTTGGCAACGGAGGAAGTGCACATGGCTACGCTCATCGGTATCGTCAGTAAAGTCATCGGTCAGGTGTTCGCGACAGGGGGCGACGGCACCCGTCGCGTTCTGATCGAGGGCGACCGATTGTTCGCCGGTGATCAGCTCAGTACCGGGGCCGAAGGGGCCGTGGCGGTGCATCTGCAAAATGGCCAGGAACTGACCCTCGGAAGGGGCAGCAGCCTGCAAATGACCTCCCAGTTATTGGCGCATCAGCCACCCCGTGTGGACACGGCAGAGGCGGTGACGCCGACCCAGGCACAGCTCACCGATGTCGAGCAACTGCAAAAAGCCATTGCTGCCGGTGACGACCCGACGCAAACCGCTGAAGCGACGGCGGCCGGGCCGGGTTCGACCGGTCCTGCCGGTGGTGCACTGGGTGGGGGCCACAGTTTTGTATTGCTTGAAGAAGTGGGCGGGCGGGTCGATCCGATCATTGGCTTCCCCACCGCCGGTTTCAATGGCATCCCCGAGTTTCCCGAAGAGCGGCACGAAGGTGATGCCGACCCCGACGCCGACCCGGTGATCACGCCTGTCGTCAACAATCCGGTCACCCTCGACGGCCTCTCGGTAAAAGGCGGCGAACTGACCCTCAACGAAGCCAACCTCGCCGACGGCTCGGCGAGCAATCCCGGCGCGCTGACCAAGAGCGGTACCTTCACCGTCACGGCGCCCGACGGGCTGACCAGCCTGAGCATCGGCGGGATCAACATCATCAGCGGCGGTGTCGCCGTGGGCTTCCCGCAGTCGATCACCACGCCGCTGGGCAGCACCCTGACCATCACCGGTTACAACCCGGCCACCGGTGTGGTGAGTTACAGCTACACCCTCAACGACAACGGGACCCATACGTCCGGTGACGGCACTACCCTCAGCGAGCACTTCACCGTGGTAGCCGGCGACAGCAACGGCGACACCGCCACCGGTTCCCTGGACGTCAACATCACCGACGATGTGCCCAAAGCGGTCGATGACGGCAATGGCACGGCATCGGAAACCCAGCAGACCCTGAACGGCAATGTGCTGACCAACGACGTGCAAGGCGCCGACCGTGTGCCGGTCGGTGAAAACGCCGGCCCGATCACCCCCGGCACTTTCGTCGGTAAGTACGGCACCCTGGTGCTGAACGCCAATGGCACTTACACCTACACCCTGAATACCAACGATGCGGACTTCAAAGCCCTGCACGGCGGTGGCAACGGCACCGAAACCTTCACCTACACCCTCACCGATGCCGACGGCGACACCAGCACCGCCAACCTGGTGCTGAACATCCACAACAACGACGATGGCGTGACCCTCAACGGTCTCGACGTATCTGGCGGCGAACTGACGGTCCATGAGAAAAACCTCAGCGATGGCACCAGCCCCAATGCCCCGGCCCTGACCCAGAGCGGCACCTTCACCATCACCGCGCTCGATGGCCTGCAAACCCTGACCGTGGGTGGCATCACCCTGGTCAGCGGTGGCGTGGCTGCCGGTTTCCCGCAATCGATCGTCACGCCGCTGGGCAGCACCCTGACCATCACCGGCTACAACCCGGTCACCGGTGTGGTCAGCTACAGCTACACCCTGGTGAACAACGAAGCCCACCCGAGTGCCAACGGCGCCAACAGCATCACCGAGAATTTCAACGTCGTCGCCACCGACACCGACGGCAGCACCGCCACCGGACAGATCAACGTCAACATTGTCGACGACCTGCCGACCGCCAAAGCCGACGCGGCCTCCGTGCGGGAGGGCGGCACCGTCAGCGGCAACGTGCTGGACAACGACATCGGCGGCGCCGACGGTCCGGCCGCCAGCGGTGCGGTGGTCGGCGTGCGTGCCGGGTCGGATACCTCGACCTCGGCCATCGGCGGCTTGAACAGCCAGATCAATGGTACCTACGGCTACCTGACCCTCGATGCCCAGGGCAACGCGGTCTACCACAGCAACCCCAACGCGGTGAGCGGCCCCGGTGCGATCGACGTCTTCACCTACACCGTGCGCGATGCCGATGGCGATGAAAGCACCACCACCATCACCATCGACGTGTACAACAGTTGCCTGAGAGCGGTCAGCGACACCGACGTGACCGTGTACGAAAAAGCCCTCGACCTGAACAAGGACGGCCAGGACCTGGCCGCCGGTACGGTCGCCGGCAGCCAGCCCGGCAGCACCGGCGAAACCGCCAGCGGCACCCTGGTCGGCTCGGTCACCGGCGCTGTCGGCGCGATCACCTACACCCTGGTCGGCAGCGCCACCGGGGCTTACGGGCAGATTCACCTCAACCCGAACGGCACCTACACCTACACCCTGACTTCACCGCCCGGCACGACGCCGCATGCCAATGACGGCGCCAATGTCACGCACGAAACCTTCACCTACAAGGCTACCGACTCCCTGGGCAACGTCGTCACCAGCACCCTCGTGGTCGACATCGTCGATGACGTGCCCAAAGCGATGAATGACAGCAACGCCCACACGGCGTCGGAGTCGTTGCTCACCCTCAACGGCAACGTGTTGACCAACGACGTGCAAGGCGCCGATACCGTGGCGACCGGCCCCAACAGCGGTCCGATCACCGCGGGTACCTTCGTCGGTAAGTACGGCACCCTGGTGTTGAACGCCAATGGCACCTACACCTACACCCTCAACACCAACGATGTGGATTTCAAAGCCCTGCACGGTGGTGGCAACGGGACAGAAACCTTCACCTACACCCTCACTGATGCCGACGGCGATATCAGCACCGCCAACCTGGTGCTGAACGTCCATAACAACAACGATCTGGTCATCATCAAGGGCCTGGATGTCGATTGTGGCGAGCTGACGGTCTATGAAAAGAACCTCAGCGACGGCTCCCATCCCAACGCACCGGCGCTGACCCAGAGCGGCACGTTCACCGTCACCGCGCTGGATGGCCTGCAAACCCTGACCGTCGGCGGTATCGCCGTGGTCACCGGAGGCGTGGCCGCCGGTTTCCCGCAATCGATCGTCACGCCGCTGGGCAGCACCCTGACCATCACCGGCTACAACCCGGCCACCGGCGTGGTCAGCTACAAATACACCCTGGTGGACAACGAGACCCACCCGAATGCCAACGGTGCCAACAGCATTACCGAGAACTTCAACGTGGTCGCTACCGACACCGACGGCAGCACGGCGTCCGGGCAGATCAACGTCAACATCGTCGATGATTTGCCGACCGCCAAAGCCGACACCGCCTCTGTGATCGAAGGCGGTACGGTCAGCGGTAATGTGCTGGACAACGACATCGGCGGTGCCGACGGCCTGGCCGCGGTGATCGGCGTGCGGGCCGGCAGCAACACCTCGACTTCGGCAGTGGGCGGCCTCAACACGCAGATCAACGGCAACTACGGCTACCTGACCCTGGACGCCGCCGGCAACGCGGTCTATCACAGCAACCCGAACTCGGTCGCTGCACCGGGGGCTACCGATACGTTCACCTATACCGTGCGCGATGCCGATGGCGATCAAAGCACCACCACCATCACCATCGATGTCTGCAACAGCAACATCAAAGCGGTCACTGACAGCGACGTGACGGTCTACGAAAAAGCCCTGGATACGGGCAAGGACGGACAGGATCTGGCGGCCGGCACCGTCACCGGCAGCGAACCGGGCAATACCGGTGAAACGGCCAGCGGTACCCTGGTCGGTTCGGTGACCGGCGCCAGCGGTGCGATCACCTACACCCTGGTCGGCAGCGCCACCGGGACGTACGGGCAGATCCTGCTCAACCCCAACGGCACCTACACCTACACCCTGACCTCGGCGCCGAAAACCGCGCCGGGTGCCAACGATGGTCCGAACACCCTGAGCGAAAGCTTCACCTACAAGGCCACCGATGCGGGGGGTAACAGCACCACCAGCACCCTCGTGGTCAACATCGTCGATGACGTGCCTAAAGCCGTCGCTTCGGAGCGTTCCGTGGCGGCTGTGGAGATCGATTCCAATCTGCTGCTGATCATCGACGTGTCCGGCAGCATGGCCGACGCATCCGGCGTGCCGGGGTTGTCGCGCCTGGAACTGGCCAAGCAGGCGATCAGCGCCTTGCTCGACAAGTACGATGACCTGGGCGACGTCAAAGTGCAGATCGTGACATTCAGCAGCAACGCCACCGACAAGACTTCGGTATGGGTCGATGTAGCGACGGCCAAATCGATTATCTCCGGCCTGACGGCGGGCGGTGGCACCAATTACGACGCGGCGGTGGATGTGGCGCAGGACGCGTTCAACACCAACGGCAAACTGACCGGCGCACAGAACGTCGGCTACTTCTTCTCCGACGGCAAACCCAACGAAGGCTCCATTGGTGGAGGGGACGAGGCGGACTGGAAAGAGTTCCTCAGCGATAATCAAATCAAGAGCTACGCGATCGGCCTGGGTAAAGGCGTCGACAATGACGCCCTCGATCCACTGGCTTATGACGGTACCGGCACTGGCACCAATACCAATGCGGTGATCGTCACCGACCTCGGCCAACTCAACTCGGTGCTCTCGGGTACCGTCATCGGCGCGCCGGTGACCGGTTCGTTGCTGGGCGAGGGCGGTACGTTCGGGGCCGATGGTGGCTTCATCAAAACCATCACCGTCGACGGCACCACCTACACCTATGATCCGAAAGGCAACAGCAACCAGGGTTCGCTGAACTTCAGCGGCGGCGCCAACCATGGCACCTTCAACACGGTGAACAACACCCTGAGCATCGCCACCGACAACAAGGGCACCCTGGTGGTGAACCTCGATACGGGCGAATACAGCTACGTATCGCAGAAAACCACCTCAGTGGTGCTCACCGAAAACATCGGCTTCACCGTCAGCGACAACGACGGCGATCTCGCCAGTTCGACCCTGGTGGTCAAAGTCATTCCGAATGCACCACCGGTGGCCGCCGATGATCACATCATCACCAACGTACTCTCGGGCAACATCACGGTGCCGGGCGAGCTGCTGCTGGCCAATGACACTGACCCCGATGGCGATCCGCTGAGCGCATCGCCGAGCAACTACTACACAGGCTGGGTCGGCAAAGGCGCGGACTTCAAGGGTTCCGGTGCGATCGACTTCTCCGGCAGCGGCGTCAAACCGAGCAACCAGAACCTGGCCAATGTGCGCGAGTCGTTTGCGGCCAATACCGCAACCATGACCGCACTACTGGTGGTCAGTGGTTACCTTGGCCCGGTCACCGCGGCCAACACCAACGATGAGGACCGAATCACCGTCAACCTCAAACAAGGTGAAACCCTCAACCTGGACCACAACCTGGCAGCCGGGCGTATCGCCATGGAGTACTCCATCAATGGCGGCGCCTGGATTGCCCTGGCTGATGGCCAGACCATTACCGCGGCGGCGGATGGTGTGTACCAGATCCACATCACCAACATCACCAATACCAGTGGCAGCGGCGTCAACAATTCGGAAGGCTACCAACTGACAATGAAGCTCGACTATTCCGGGGCGCATGACATCACCCCGGACTACCACGGCACCTACACCGCCAGTGACAACCATGGCGGCAGCGACAGCGCCAACGTGACCATCAGCTACCAGAATGGCCATACCCTCACCGGTACCGCCGGCAACGATACGCTGGTGGCGGGCAGCGGCGACAACATCCTCAATGCCGGTGACGGCAATGACATCCTCACCGCAGGCACCGGCAACAACGAATTGCACGGCGGCGCCGGCAATGACTTGCTGTTCAGCGGCGTAGGCAATGACCTGCTCGACGGCGGCACCGGCAACGATACCGCCAGCTACGCCCATGCCACGGCGGACGTCACGGTCAATCTGGGGACGAGCGGGCCACAGAATACGTTGGGCGCTGGCACTGACACCCTGACAGGCATCGAGAACCTCGTCGGCTCGAACTTCAACGACAGCCTGACCGGTGACAACAACAGCAACATCATCACCGGCGGCCTGGGCAACGACGTGCTCAAGGGCGAGGGCGGCGACGATTTCCTGATCGGCGGTCTGGGCAACAACACCCTGACCGGCGGCAGCGGCGCCGACACCTTCCAGTGGTTCAAGGGCAACAGCGGCCATGATGTGATCACTGACTTCACGCCGGGCACCGACAAACTCGATCTGTCGCAACTGCTGCAAGGGGAAAACGGCACTGCGGCTTCGCTGGATGACTACCTGCACTTCACCGTCAGCGGCAGCGGCGCGTCCCTGGTGACCAGCATCGACGTCAGCGCCATGGCCGGTGCTGCGCCGAACCAGACCATTGACCTGGCCGGCGTCAACCTGGCCAGCCATTACGGTGTCACCCCGGGGGCGGGCGGGGTGATTTCCGGTGCGGACTCGGCGACCATCATCAACGGCATGCTCAACGATCATTCGTTGAAGGTGGATACTGTGTGACCTGAGGGGCCGGCTCACACTAATCCCTGTGGGAGCGAGCCTGCTCGCGAAAGCGGTGGTTCAGTCAGCAACCCTGTTGATTGTGCAATCGCATTCGCGAGCAGGCTCGCTCCCACCGTTCTGCCTGACGAAATCACATCGGCTCCGGTGGCCCGATCAATCTGCCCATCACCCCGAAGACCCCCAATTCTCTGATGGCCTCCAGTTCGCCCTGGGTCTCGACCATTTCCGCGATCAACGGCAAATCAATGCTGTTGGTCGCCCTGAAGATCGCCTCGATGAACAGCCGTTTATCGCGTTGTGCATCGATATGCCGGATGTAGGCGCCATCGATTTTCAGATAAGCCAGGCCCAGTTGGGTGAGGTTGCCGATCTGGCTGAAGCTGCCGCCGAAATGCTGCAGGCCGATGCGGTAGCCGGTGTCGAGCAGGCTATGACTGAGTCGCTGCAGTTGCTCGGGAGGCGGCAGTTGGCGTTCATCGATTTCCAGGGTCAGCAACGGCGCCAGTTCCGGCAGTGATTCGAGCATGTCGATGATCAGCTGCAGCTGCTGCTGATCACGCAAGGTGCTGCCGGACAGGCTCAGCGCCAGCGGCCAGCGATTGACGGCAAGGTAATCGAGGGTGGCTTCGAGCATGGCCAGATCGAAGCGTGCCGACCAGCCAAGACGCTCGATCCACGGCAGAAAATGCCCGGCTGCAATCGCCTGGCCCTGCGGGTCGAGCAAGCGTGCGAGGACTTTGTGATGCAACACCTCACTGGTATCGGCGCATTGCACCACCGGCTGGAAATACAACTGCAATTTGCCTTGGGTCAGCGCGTCGTCGATCCAGCCGCGCCAATCGTACGGGGTCGGGTTCGGTGCACTCTCGCCGTGGTCCAGCAGCACCCAGGGTCGCTCGGGGTGTTGGCCGGCCTGGGTCAGCGCCTGATCCAGTCGCACAAGTACATCGTTGGCCGGTTCGCCGGGGTGGTAGGCGACGATGCCCAGATGCGCGACCGGCATGCAGTCACTGGCACCGGTCTGGCGCAGGTTTTCCAGGGTGGCACTGATTTCGGCAGCCAGGCGTGCGGCGTCCTCGGCATCCAGGCCTGGCGTCAAGAGGCTGAATTCGCCCCCGCGATTGCGCGCCGCCAACCAGGTGCGTCGCTCCGGCAAGCGGGTCAGACGCTTGAGCAATTCGCCGACCGCGCTGATCAACGCATCAGTGCGTTGGCCGCCCAGGCGCTGGTTGAGCCCGGTCAGGTCGTTGATTCGCAACATCAGCAAATGACCGTCGCAATGTTGCTCAGCGACCAGTAAATGGTCCGCCAGTTGTTCATCCAGCAAGCGTCGGTTGGCCAGCCCGGTCAGGCTGTCTTGATAGGACTCGCTGCGTAACTTTTCACTACGCGCTGCTTCTTCGCTGAACAACGCCTTGAGTTTCTCGACCATCTGATTCATCGCCAGTACCACACGTTTCAATTCCGGCGTGCGGGGCAGTTTCGGCAGGCTCAGGAACTCGCGTTTACTGATGGCTTCGGCTTGTTTGACCAAAGTTTCGAGTGGACGAAGTTGTCGACGCAACAGCCAGCCACCGAACACGGCGCTGAGCAGTCCGCACACGACCAACCAGATCAGGCTGCCGAGGGTGCTGTCCCAGAGCTTGGCCAGGGCAAACTGTGGATTGCTCAGCACCTCGACCCGTGCCGCCTGCTCCCAATCGCGCATGATCAACGCATCACCGCCCTGATGACGCAGGTTGACCAGACTGACAAACCAGCCTGGCACGCCTTCGATCCGCGCCGGAGCGCTTCGCTCCACCAGTACTTGCTCGTCCTTGATGTCGATGATTCGAATGCTGTTGAAGTAGCCGCTGTCGAAAATCGAGCTGACCATCAATTCCATCATGGCCGGATCATCGATCTGCGCGGTCAACGACAGGCCCAACGCCGTGGCCGCGTCCTGGGCGTGGGAGCGCAACTGGCCGAGCATCTGTTCGCGAGAGCTTTCCAGGCTGACAAAAAAACTGCCGCTGAACGCCACCAGCAGGAACAGGCAGATGGCGAGAAACAACTGGTTGCGCAGTTTCATGGAATGCTCCTTGCTGATGTCTTCAGCCATCGCCCACGGCGAAGCCTTCAGTCTGCATCTTTTGCAGTACGTCTTGCCAACGCGACAGTTTTTTCGAGTCGCTGCTGCGTTTGCCGCCATTGGCTCCCGGCAGGTACAAGCCTTCGGCGTTGAAGGCATACACCGGCAGCAGGTCTTTGCGCTGCGAGGCAGGACGGATGTCACCAATCAGGTTGTCCAGCACCAGCGGATCGGCAGTGGGGCTGGCATAGAAGGTCAGCACCATGTGCGCCTGATTCTGGGTCAGCGCCTTGACGTAGGTGATGCGCAGTTTTTCGCTGGGAACCCCGAGGCGGCGCAGGCTGAAATATTTCGCCAGGGCGTAGTCCTCGCAGTCGGCGGCACCCTTGATCAAGGATTCGACGGGCGTGGCCCAGTAATCAATCTGCCGCCAGATGCGCGTGTCGTCCTGAAAACTCAATTGCTGATTGAAGAAGCGATTCACCGCATTCAGTTGCTCGCGCTCAGGTGCATTGCGTTCGCCTTGCAGCATTTGGCTCCAGGCCTCGATTCGCTCCCGTGCCGGGCCGAGGGTGCCGTAGCGTTTTTCGGCGTTTTGCAGGATCTGCGCGAAATCCCGGTCGGCCCGGACACTGCTCAGCAGGGTCAGCAGAAAACCGGCCAGCAACAGCCATCCGCCGAACCCAAGCCGGGGCGTTGGCCATCCTTGACTACGCGGACTGCGAGGCATGTCGGGCTGCTCGGGTGCGGATTTGTAAAGTCTAGGTGGTGTTTGGGTTGGGGGAGGGCTGGTCGTCGGCGAACGGGGGTCGTTTGTTGAGGATGTTCAGCGTCTTATTGTGGGAGCGAGTCTGCTCGCGAAAGCTATGTGTTGCGCGACGTAGTTTTTGAAGGTGTACATATCCATTCCTGCGGTAACGGCGACTTATGGTTTCGCCCTTACGGCGAGTCACTTGGAAAAACGGAACGCCGCCCGGCCCTAAGTAACCAAGGGCTCTTGCCCCACCACTCGGTGCCTCGCCTAGGCTCGGCATGCCCTCACTCCGG